>JANPGQ010000298.1:0-18062 GCA_031423975.1 Cytophagales bacterium
TTTAAAGTTTATACAAATATAATGGATAATATTAAAGATATATGGAAAATAGAAGAAATCGTTTTAAAATAAGAATACATAACTATCAAAAAATGCCTTTAAATGGCATTTAAAGGCATTTTTTGATAAAGATAAGACTAATAAGATATAAAAATTAGTGCTACGCCATTTACCACAAAAACCCCTTATACGCAACGTGTGAGGGGTTTTTTATTGATAGGGGTAGTAACTGGGACAGTTTTATAAAATTTTCTGCCGATTCTCACAAAAATAAGTCGTCCTCCCTCCTACTTTAATTATCGAAATTTTCTTTCCGCATTCGGGGCAGATTCCTACTCTTTCGTCTTGCATACCTTTGCTGCCCCAACCTCTGGCGTGGATGAGGAAATTATTGGGAAAATTATCGTAATTGGCTTGTGAATCAATGGCGGTTTGAATAACATATTGCATGGCTCTATGGATTTCAAGCATCTCATTATCAGCTAATTGATTCGCCATTCTTTCGGGATAAATTTTGGCTTGAAATAGCACTTCGTCAACAATCCAGTTGCCAATCCCTGCTACGGTGGACTGGTCCAGTAGTACTGGTTTGATGGGGGCTTTTCTCTTCTTTAGCTTTTCAGAAAGTTCTTCTACCGTAATCTCTAAGGCATCTTTATAGATTTTCTTACGAATTAAATAACTTTCAATATCTTCTACGATGCCTATTCTCTCAAATTTTCTTGGACATAAAAAGCCTAATTTGAATCCATTAGCAAACTTAAAGATGATTCTGGCAAAACGGGGTGTGTCTTCTTCGTCTTTGAAATAAGCCAAATCGCCCGACATACCGAAGTGGAGATGTAGCCAATAGGGGGCATCCAATTGAGCAAAAAGATTTTTACCAATTCGCTTAGTACCAATAAATTGATGATTTTTTAATTGCTGATTCAGCGTGTCATAATCTGTTGTGAGAAGTTTGGTATCTTCTACATACACATCTGCAATAGGCTGGTGAAGGCTGGTAGCTTCAAAATAACGACGATAGGTTTCTACTTCGGGAAGTTCGGGCATGAGTTGGATTTTTATAGTTTACCATAATTGTAAGGAAACATTTCACAAAATTATAACTCCGTATTCCGATATTTGTTAATCTCCTACCGCAAAAACAACCCCGCCATTTCTTCCAAAGACACAATCTTCATCGTGGATTCGCCGCTTGGGGTATAGCTGGGGTTGGAAGAAGCGAAAAGTTGTTCCACCAAAGCATTCATTTCCAAGACCGTAAGGGCATGATTCCCGAATCTTCCTGCGGTGCGTTTCGCCATCGAGCGAGCTACGTTTTCGGATTTATCTAAGTGCAAATGTGCCTCATTATGCTTGAATTGCTCTAAAAGCCCTTCAATCATGGCTTGCTCATTTTCATCGGGAGAGTCGGCGGGAATACCATTGACCGTAAATGATTCATGGTCGGTAACGCTCAACACAAAGCCCAAATTGCGGATTTCATCTTGAATTTCGAGCAACAAATGAAAGTCCACGGGCGTAAGTCTAACCGTTGTGGGGAACAGCAATTGTTGTGAAGCTCCGTTATGTTTTTGAAGATGTTGTGAGAATTTTTCGTACAAAATACGGTCATAAGCCGCTCGTTGGTCAATCAGCAACATTCCAGATTTCACCTGCGAAACAATATAACGATTATGAATCTGAAAAGTAGTAGCCTCAGAATCTCGATTTCCTCTTTGAAGACGATTATCGACAATGGAATTTGCCTTGCTTTGTAATATCGAAGAATGTTCAAAGTCTTTTCCAAATTCAAACATTTCTTGCCTAACTCCTTGTTTTTCAAATCCTTGCGTTCCTTTTTCTAAGCCTTCATACAATTTATTCCAATTGGTCAGATTACTCTTTTCACGGGGCGTAACCTCTGGGCGGGCGTAGGTGCTTGCTCCACCATTCTGTTGAGCAATTTCTGCCTTATTATCTTGATTTCCGAAGGGCGAATTGCCAAAATTGAAAATGTTTTGGGTATAATTTACGTCCGTTTCAAAGTCCAACGAAGGCGTAAGATTATGTTGCGACATTGCCTTTCTGACGGCTGCCTGCACGATGGCATAAACTGTCCGTTCATCATCAAATTTGATTTCGGTTTTAGTCGGATGAACATTTATGTCAATGTGAATGGGGTCAATTTCGATAAAAAGCACGTAAAACGGATGCGTACCATCAGGAATCAGTCCTTCAAAAGCACTCATCACGGCGTGGTTGAGATAGCCGTTTTTGATAAAACGATTATTAGCAAAGAAAAACTGCTCGCCACGGGTCTTTTTAGAAAATTCGGGCTTGCCCACATAGCCCTGCACGCTTACGAAAGACGTTTGTTCTTCGCAGGGAGCTAATTGTTCACGGTAATTTTTTCCAAATAAATCCACAATTCTACGACTCAATTTACCCGCTGGTAGGTTGTAAATCTCTGAGTCGTTGTGATATAAACTAAAAGCTATTTCGGCATTTGCCAAAGAAACCCGTTGGAATTCGTCAAGGATATGCCGCATCTCTACGGGGTTGGATTTCAAGAAGTTACGTCTGGCAGGGACGTTATAAAAGAGATTTTTTACTTGAATATTCGTACCTTTCTCCATCGAAACCGCTTCTTGCTGCTTGATTTCAGAAGCTTCTATTCTTACCAAAACGCCCAATTCGTCCACCACTCTTCGTGAACGCATTTCCACCTGTGCCACAGCGGCAATTGATGCCATAGCCTCACCTCTAAAACCCATCGTTTTGATTTTAAAGAGGTCTTCGGAAGTACGAATTTTAGACGTGGCATGGCGTTCAAAACACATTCGGGCATCGGTTTCAGACATTCCTGTACCATCATCAATTACTTGAATAAGTGTCTTTCCAGCCTCTCTGACTATTAATTGAATGGTGGTTGCTCCTGCATCAATGGCATTTTCCAACAACTCCTTCACCACCGAGGCAGGACGCTGAACCACCTCACCAGCCGCAATTTGGTTGGCGATAGAATCAGGAAGAAGTTGAATGATGTCTAACATTGTTTGATAGTGAATAATTAATAGAGAACAGATAATAGTCGATTAATATAACATCTTCCGACAAATAACTATTAATTATTCTATATTAATTGTTAATTAAAATCTTTCCCCTAAGTTCGTGATAAATCAAACGATTGACAATAAAAAGTAAAAGTTTGATGTTGATAAAACGTGGACAAGTCTGTAACGTTTTGACTTTCAATTTCTTACGCCCTAAAAATCAAAACGCTCACTGAATTTGGGTTCAGTCAGCGTTTTGGGATTATTTGATTAATATTGTGATTTTTTTAATTTATCTTTCTGTTTTCTATACACATAAAAATCAAACCAAATATCTATCCTCAATTCTGAAAGCTTTTCACATTGATTGGACGAAAGGGCTGAACCTCCTTATCCATTTTTTGAAAGCCAAAACATGACATATCAATCAATGCTCCTTGTTTTATTAGATTTTGAATAACCTCTTTTTTAAGAAGTATACCATTTACGATATTGTCAATATGTTCTCAACAATTCTTCGATTTAACCATTTTCTCGGAACTAAAAACCATCCACTGAATTTTATCTTTTCATTTTTGAGTTGACAATAAGTTGGTACAATATCTAATGATTGCGTTATTTCTTCGGGTGTAATCTTGTCATGATAAATTCTCAAAGTAGCGTAGGTTTTACTGCAAGTTGGGTACTTTTTATCATATTCTGATTTTTGCATAATGTTGCGAATTATAATTTCTGTACGAAGAAACACATAGATTCCACTTCCACCAAACTAATTTCGTAAATTTGATGTTTCAACCACAACTATATCATTATCAATTGTTCATTATCAATTATCCCCATGTTGAAGCCCCAAATATTTATTTATACAGAATCAACGCCCAATCCTAATTCAATGAAGTTTGTCTTGAACTTTGAATTGGCACCAGATGGTTCTTCTTTCGACTATGCAACGCCTTCCGATGCTATTTCAGAAGGCAAAAACTCGCCTTTGGCAGTAGCATTATTTGGTTTTGATTTCGTGCAAAGAGTATTTATTTCTTCCAATTTCATCACCGTTACCAAAAACGATGACACAAAATGGGAAGATGAACTTTTTGGCATGAAACAGTTTTTAAAAGTATTTTTTGAAGATAAAAAAGACGTTTTTGCTAAAACTACTATTGCGGCTTACGAGTCGGCAGGTGGCGAGCAAGATTCGGAAACGGTTATCAAAATTAAAGCGGTTTTAGACCAATACGTGCGTCCAGCGGTAGAATCTGACGGTGGAGCTATCAATTTTCATTCGTATCATGATGGCGTTGTAAAGGTACTTTTGCAAGGTTCTTGCTCGGGCTGTCCGTCCTCAACGATTACTTTGAAACAAGGTATTGAAAATCTTCTGACCCGTATGGTGCCTGAAGTTACAGAGGTTTTGGCGGAGGGAGTTTAAAAGGTGAACGGTTCACGGTAAACGGTAAAAGGGTGAAGAGTAATGATTCATGAAGTTTCTTTATCTTGTGCCGTTTACCGTGAACCGTTCACCCTTTACCGATTAAAACTCCGTGTGCATACGCAAGGCAAAAGCATGAACTGGACCCCGGTCTTGGTTATAGGCTGGATTGATAACTAATTGGTAGTCAGGCGTAATTGATAACCAATCCGTTACTTTTATATTGTAATTAATTTCAAAAATAGTCTCTAAACCGTAGTTCGGTAATTTCCCGTCTCCGATAATAAAGCCGTATCCTCCTTTGGCTAAATACTGACGATGAAGGTCAGAAATTCCGTTAAATGCAAAGCCAATATTTAGTCTATCTTGTTTTCTTCCGAATAAATTATCTTTTACAAATCCTCCACTTACAGAATGGTCAATTTCAGTAAAAGCCCACGTTTCGTTATTTCCATCATTCCAAGATGCTCGGAAAAACAGTCCTGATTCGTTTGATAATTCTTGTTCGTAATTAATGCCAAAACCGTATTTTGTTCTGCCATTTTTCTCGACAGCCGTAATGTCTGGATTGGTCATTTTTATGGCTTCGGCATAACTTCCCATGTGGGTTGTTGTGTAAAAAGCCAAGGCTCTCAATTTTCCGTCATGTCCAAAAAACTGGGTTGATTTCTCAATTTCAAGGGTATTTGAATTATTAGTTGCCCATTCCCAATTCAAATCTGGACCATTAGCCGTTGTTGGCACTAAGGAACTCGCCGCCCTAACTGCCCAACGCTCACGCACATATTCCAAAACAGCATTCCACGTATAGCCACGAGTATTGGCGGGATAGTCCCACCCACCCGTTGACATCAAAGCCCAGTTCATAAACTGACTTCGGGGATCGTGGGCGTAGGCGTTATTGTCGAAATAATCGGCAATTGAGAATTTTCCTAAGGCAATCGTAAAACGATTCACGGGTCTTTCTCCACCAATACTATTGGCTTCATCGTCCTCACGTTCAACAGGATAGGCATGATTTTCACCTCGAACATCCTTCGCTTTAGCATTCACGTCAGACGCTTTTTCCCCCGAAAGAGCAAAATCTTGACGCAAAAATAAACGGGCGGTATAAATAGTAGGCGTTGGGTTTCCAATTCTGAAACATTCACCATTGGTAAAACCTGCAATTCCTCTCGCCTGTGAAAGTCCGCTACCGCCTGCCAATTCTGGATTATAGAAAATAGCAGCCCCTTTCCATAATCGTCTGCCCAAATAAATGGTAGTAGTTAACGATGTCTGCGTTTCTGACGTATCCGAAAGGCTAAAATCGCCACTATACGGGGCATTTATTTTGAGCTTGTGCTGTGGAATAACGGTTTGCTGAAAGTGAAGTGACCAGTTTTTATTTTGGGAAAAACTGGTTTGGAAGAGCATGACAACAATTAAAATTGAGAAAATGTATTTCATTATTGAGGTTGTTTTAAAATATAATCGAATATAAATGACCCATAAACCATTGTCAAGTTTAAAATCACTATCTATCAAAATTAACTCAAATTAATGCCTTTTAATCTATTTTGAAGATTGTATTTGCTATGTTAAATATTTTAGCCATATATTTGTATAAAATTTAGGTTAATCTAAAAAATAATTAATAAGACTCTAAAATGAAAATTATATTACTAATAATCAGTGTGTTAATCAGTTTTGAGGGAATATCTCAAAACAATATTTCGGGAAAAATCACGCAAAAAGAAAGCCAAGAACCTTGTATTGGGGCAAGTATTTATATTCGAGAATTGAAAAAAGGGACTACCACTGATACGGCAGGGGTGTATGTTCTTCGCAACTTGCCCACAGGCTCTTACACTTTACAGATTAGTTCTATATCTATGAAAACTATTCGACAAAAAGTAGTGGTTTCGGGTACTATTTTACAAAATATTCAGATGGAAACTGATGCTTTGGCAATGGACGAAGTAGTGGTTACGGGAACTATGAAAGAAATGAGCAAATTGGATAGTCCCGTTCCCGTGGATATTCTTACGCCTAAATTTCTCTTCAAAAATCCTACGCCAAGTTTGTTCGATGCACTACAAAATGTAAATGGTGTTCGCCCTCAATTGAACTGTAATGTTTGTAGCACTGGCGATATTCACATCAACGGTTTGGAAGGTCCTTATACGATGGTGCTAATTGACGGAATGCCGATAGTGTCTTCATTATCAACGGTTTATGGATTATCTGGCATTCCCAATAGTTTGATTGAACGAGTGGAAGTAGTGAAAGGTCCAGCTTCAACGTTGTATGGTTCAGAGGCAATTGGGGGTTTGATTAACATTATTACCAAAAACCCTTTGAAGGCTCCTTTGCTATCTGCCGACGTTTTCGGTACTTCATGGGGCGAACTCAATGCAGACTTAGGAATCCGATTTAATACGGGTTTTGCGAGTTCATTATTGGGAATTAATGTGTTTAATTTTGGTTCAGTCATCGACAAAAATCAAGATGGATTTACTGACATGACGCTCCAAAGTCGGGTTTCGGTATTCAATAAATGGAATTTTCAACGAATTGGGGGTAGAGAAGCCAGTATTGCCGCCAGAGTATTTTACGAAGACCGTTTTGGGGGTGAAACTCGTTGGACGGTTGCCAATCGTGGCGGGGATGAAGTTTATGGCGAAAGCATTTATACCAAAAGAATAGAAGTTTTGGGTGTGTATCAGTTGCCATTCAGAGACAAAGTGATGTTGCAATATTCGTATAACAATCACGACCAAAATTCATTTTATGGCACAACGTCCTACCAAGCACAACAGCAAATTGCCTTTGCTCAATTGACCTGGGATAAGACCATCAAAAAGCATAGTTTATTGATTGGAACACCTTTCAGATACACTTTTTATGACGACAATACCCCCGCAACGCTTGCCGAAGATGGCAAAACCAATCATCCCGACCATAATTTTTTGCCAGGAATATTTGTGCAAGATGAATGGAATTTGCCCAACCGTCAGAAATTATTATTGGGAATGCGTTACGATTATAATTCGGTTCATGGAAATATCTTTACGCCTCGTTTAGCCTATAAATGGGCATCTAAAAGCTCATTGGACGTAATTAGACTAAATATTGGGCGTGGTTATAGAGTAGTAAATCTTTTTACCGAAGACCACGCCGCCCTCACGGGAGCAAGGCAAGTAGTGGTAACGGAAGCCCTCAAACCCGAACAAAGCTGGAACACAAACCTAAATTATGTTCACAAAATCATCCTGAATAATGGATTTATTGGCATTGATGGTTCGGCTTTTTACACTTATTTCACCAATCAGATTTTGCCCGATTATAGCACCGACCCTAACAAAATTTTCTACAAAAATTTAGAAGGTTATGCAGTCTCGAAAGGTTTTAGTTTGAATTTGGATTTTGCCTTCACATCGGGTTTAAAGATTTTGGCTGGCACAACGATTATGGACGTATCGAAGGTAGAAAATGGGATTGCTACCCGACAGTTATTAACCGAAAGAATCACGGGAACATGGACGATTTCCTACGAAATTCCGAAGATAGGTTTGAACATTGACTACACTGGAAATCTATCAGGGCCGATGAAATTACCGCTTTTGGGCAAATTAGACCCCCGTCCCGAATATTCGCCCACTTGGTCGGTTCAAAATATTCAATTATCAAAGAAATTCAAAAATGGTTTAGAGATTTATGGAGGAATCAAGAATTTATTAAACTTCAATCCCTCAAACGGTTTGCCTTTTCTGATTGCAGGTTCAAAAGATCCTTTCGATAAAAAAGTGGCTTATGATGCAATGGGACAAATTTTAGCAACCCCTACAAATCCTTATGCCGTAACTTTTGACCCTAATTATGTCTATGCTTCGCAACAAGGCAGACGTACATTTTTGGGCCTGAGGTATGTGTTGCGATAGTAAATTTTCACGGATAGTCGTTGAGGTTTAAACCTTCTGAGTGGTCGGATAATCAAAGCGGTGTATTTGATAAAAAAAGATATGACTACAAGACGAGAATTTATCCAAAAATCAGCCCTTGCTACTGTAGGTACCATGCTGATTCCCAACTTCTTAAAAGGATTTGAACAACAGGCTTTTGCCTTACAACAAGCTCAGAGCCAAGGAAAAATATTGGTAATGGTTCAGCTTTCGGGGGGAAATGACGGCTTGAATACGGTTGTGCCTTTTCGGAATGATATCTATTATCGGGAACGCCCAACCATTGCTATTAAACAAGATAAAGTATTAAAACTTACGGATGAAATTGGGTTAAATCCAGCAATGGAAGCAATCAGAGGGCTTTATGATGATGGTTCGATGCAAGTTATCAACAACGTTGGCTACCCAAACCCAGACCGTTCGCATTTTCGTTCGATGGATATTTGGCAAACGGGCAGTTCTTCAAGCGAATACTTAAAAAGTGGTTGGTTAGGAAGATATTTAGACGCTCAATGTTCAGGAAAATGCGAACCTTATGCTGCCATTGAAGTTGATGATTCGTTGAGTTTGGCACTAAAAGGCTCGAAAGTGAAAGGAATGGCGGTGCAAAACCCTGCTCAATTATACCGACAAACGAAAAATCCATTCCTCGAAAAACTCGCCAAAGTCAATCACGAAGAATTTGATAACGTAAATTATCTCTATAAAACGCTTTCCGAAACCATTTCTTCGGCAGATTATATTTACGAAAAATCGAAAGTTTTTCAATCAAAAGCTCCTTATCCACAAACGGATTTGGGCAAAAGGATGAAAACTATTTCAGAATTAATCAACTCGGGCGTGCAGACACAGGTATATTACGTATCGCATGGGAGTTTTGATACGCACGTCAATCAGGTCAATCAGCAAGAACGTTTATTGAAACAGTACGCCGAAGCCATGCGTGTTTTTATGGATGACTTAAAAATCAACGGACGCACGGAAGATGTGATAGTAATGACCTTTTCAGAATTTGGCAGAAGGGTAAAACAAAACGGCTCAAACGGCACCGACCACGGCACGGCAAATAACGTTTTTCTGATGGGAAGGAAGTTAAAAACCGACTCAAACCTCATGCAAGCTCCTGATTTACAAAACCTTGACGAAGGAGATTTAAAATACAAAGTTGATTTCAGAGATATTTATGCAACCGTTTTAGATAAATGGTTACAGACGGATTCGGTGGCAGTGTTGGGGAAAAGATTTGAGAGCTTGGGGTTTGTGTAGATTGTTAATTTGATGATTGTTTATCGATGTTCGATGTTAGGAAAATCTGCAAATCCCTAATATCGAACATCGAAAACTAACATCGAAAATTTTACTTATTCAACAATTCATCAAATGTCAAACCCACATAAAACATCGAACCAATTGATGGATTTCCCCATGAAGTTGTATAGGTATTTCCTAAAAGGTTTGTTCCACCGATTTTTAAGATAGATTTGATTGAAGATATTTTTTTGCTGATTTGAGCATCAAGACTATTAAATTGTTCTATTCTACTTCCCTCTGCTTGTCCAAGTGCATTACTCACAAAAGATGATTGCCAAACGAATAATTCTTGGTAACGCCAAGTTGCGTTAAATCCAAAACCTGTGTTAGCTACGTTTCTATTACTAAAGCTAAAATTAACACGGTATGGAGGAGTATTGTAGCCAATTTGTACTGGCGTTAGATTTCCTTTGTCAGTTAAAATATTTTTAGAAAAATTTGAACCTAAGTTAAATCCTTTTCCAAGCGGAAAGTCAAGTCCTAAAGCCCAACCTTCTGTTTTTACATCTTGGTCTGCATTTACAGCAAATGAATAAACAGTATTTGTACCATCTGCGTTGGGTTTAAGCACCACTTGCGAAACGTCAAAATTACTGAATACACTTTTGTAATAATAGGCATCAATAAATACTTTTTTGCCTAATAATCCTTTATAGCCAATCTCCCAAGTAGCTACACTTTCAGGTTTGTATTCCTTCCGTTGATATTTTACCCATTTGGTAGGGTCTGCTGCACTTGCCTGAACCGATGCTAAGGTATAACTATTGCCCGATAATTTATAACGATCTTCAAATAATTGTAAACCACCCAATAAACGAGCTTGAGGTGTTTGTAATTCAATATATTGGTTTTGCGTACTTGGAATACGGAAACCTGTTTGGTATGATATTCTGAAATTGTGGTCTTCATTTGGCGATATTACTGCTGAAAAGCGAGGGGTGAATTGTCCTGCAAAGTTTTCATTTTTATCATATCTCAACGACCCCGTTAATTTCAAGAAATCTGCGAAATTTTTGGCTACCTGACCATATAAACCGAATTCAGAAATCGTAAATTCTTCGCCAGTAGGGCTACTGAATCCTGTTGTTGCATCTGCCGTTTTTGTGGCAAATAATGTACCTCCCGAGTTTAAAGCATAAGTTCTATAGTTTCCTCCAACGATAACTTCTGCAACATTGTTTAAGGATTTAGTAAGATTATACATTCCCTCAATATGATACAAATTTGTTTTGTCATTAAACTTTGCTCCATTAGGAATAGCTTTACTTTTTACGGCATCCACTGTTTGGTCCCAAGTTGCACTACCAGGCACAATACGACCAGCATCTGCAACATTTCTTGCAGCATCATTTAATGCTCCCGAATTTGCCTGAACAACTCCCAAAGCAGTGGCATAGGCAGCATTAACATTTTGTCCCGCACCCCGAGCCGCTGTAAATGCAGCCCCAAATGCTTGTAAAGCTCCTCCTGCGTGGGTTAAGGCATATTGTGCATACCAGCCTTGTAAGCCACCACTTGGTTTCCAAGCCTCGTTTATCAAAGACCCCAAAGTTCCAACAGCGAAAGAATCTCCCGAACGTTCCTGAGTAGTATAGGCTCTTACAAAAAAGTCAGCACCTTTTATCTCTGCTTTATATTGACCAATAATAAAATTATTCAATGAATAACGGTCGTTTCCAGTGTAAACACTTGTACCTGTTCCCCAATTGGCTTGCAAAATACCTTCTACATTATCATTGAAACGATAGTGTAAAGAAGCATTCAATTTCATACTTTTTGTACCATAATCTACTAAATCTTTTTCGGCATAACCTGTACGAGATACTAATTGATTTGGTAATAATACATCATTGATTAATGAAGCAACGGGTATTCCAGCTCCAACAAAAGTATTGATTCCACCCACTAATTTGGACAAGTTGCCCGAAGGGTCAAGTCCTAATAATTGAGCATTTGGTAACCCCAGAAGTCCCGTTAAAGTTGGACGAAGCGTTGCTAATCCAGCACCTGTTGAATTTTCATCACCATAAATATTTACTCCGTTATAATTTGGATTATTCTGGCGTGTTCCAGTCGATAACCTACCAATAGAACTTTGGTCACGACTATCATAAGCCTGCCAGTCGTCAGCTTTCAAATAAGAGAAATTAGCTTTAAAGGCAAATTTGTTATTGAACGCTTTGGCAAAACGAATAGAAACATCGTTGAAGCCTGTTGAAGCAGTTGTTCTGCCAGATTCACTCATTATCCCTGTTTTTACAGAAGCACTCAATCCTTGATATAAAAATGGACTTTTTGATTTCATTAATAAGATTCCATTCAACGCATTTGGACCATAAAGAGCCGAAGCCGCACCAGGTAATAATTCAGCAGACTCAAGGTCAAGCTCTGAAATACCTACAATATTACCAACCGAGAAATTCAAGCCAGGTGCTTGATTGTCCATACCATCAATCAATTGAACCATTCTAAGGTTACCATTGGCATTAAACCCACGAGTATTGACACTGCTAAAAGTCAAAGATTGTGTACTTACCTCTACTCCCTTTAAGTTTTTCAAGCCGTCATAAAATGAAGCTGATGGCGTACTCTGAATGGCACGAATATCCATTTTCTCAATAGAAGCAGACGACTTCATTACGCTTTCCTCCACCCGTGAGGCAGACACTACCACTTCCTGTCCCAATATATCTTGTTCTTCCAACTTAATATCAAAGTCAGTCTTACTTTCTGTTACTGAGATTTCCTGCGTTTTGTATCCTACGCTTGAAACTGCAATGGTAAATGGTGGGGCAGTTGTAGTTGAAAGGGCGAAGTTTCCTTTAGTATCCGTAATGGTACCAATTACTTTTCCTTTCACCGCAATACTGACGCCAATTAGTGATTCTTTCGTAGCGCCATCGCTAACTTTTCCAGAAATTTTAGTTTGTGCGAATGTTGATACCATCAACACCATTGAGAGGATGAATCCCAAACCCGCTTTTGTAAAAATACGCTTCATACAATGCTATTTTAGTAAATTAAAGTTATTTTATATTATTTTTGTAATACAAAATTGCAAATTATTCTGCATAATACAGAATTATATTTTGAAAATATTATGCAAGCCGAGTAAATATTTTACAATTTTTTCAGAAAATTATTCAATAAACTATTATACTGATGAAACACTTTAAATCTTTAATTTTATTGTTAATAATCTCATTAACAGGCTGTAACAAAATGCCTTATCAACTAAAAAGTCATTTTTCAGAGAATTTAATTCCAAGCATTCCTGATTATTCAAAAACCGAAAATTGGGCAAGTTTACCCACAAAATCAGACCCTGCCGATAGGATTCCTCTCAAATCTGACTTGAAAGATGGGCAAGCTGAAGCCAAAGTAGATGTATTTTTTTTGCACCCAACCATTTTTACTAAAAAGCCCGAAAATCAATACGAATGGAATGCCGATATAAATGATAGTAAAATGAATGAGACGGTAGATAATACTACCATTCTCAATCAAGCATCTACTTTTAATGGTTCGGGCAAAATATACGCTCCACGCTATCGTCAGGCACATTATCATGCTTTTGTTACCAAATACGCTGATGATAAAAAGAAATCTCTCGACTTGGCATATTCAGATATTAAAGCATCGTTTGAATATTATCTCAAAAACTACAATAATGGTCGACCCATTGTAATTGCTTCGCACAGTCAAGGTACAGTTCATGCTGTCCGTTTGATGAAGGATTTTTTTGATGGAAAACCCCTGCAAAAACAATTGGTAGCCGCTTATATTATCGGAATTGCTACGCAACCCGACGCATTTAAAGACATATCTCCTTGTAAAACAAGTGATGAAACGGGTTGTTTTGTATCATGGAATACTTATGGAAGAGACTATTATCCACCTGCGCACAAAGCAGGATTAAATACCGCAGTAAGCACAAATCCGCTTTCATGGACGTTGGATACTACTTACGCACCCGCCACTATGAATAAAGGAGGAGTTGGTCCAAAATTTGCTTTCTATCCCAATATTGTAGATGCTCAAAACCATGAAGGAATGGTTTGGGTAAATAGGCCAAACATTGCAGGCAGTAAATTCATTAAAAACCAAAGTTGGCACATTGCTGACATAAACTTTTTTTACGTGAATATTAGAGAAAATTTGGCTTTGAGAATTGAAAAATATTTAGCAAAAAAATGAACAACAACAATTATGTAGTAATCATGGCGGGTGGCGTAGGAACAAGGTTCTGGCCCTTTAGCCGTAGCATGAATCCCAAGCAGTTTCATGATGTATTGGGAACAGGCAGAACACTTTTGCAACAAACTGCCGACCGTTTTGAAGATATTTGTCCTAAGGAAAATATCTTCATCGTAACTAATCAAGATTATATCCAAATCATCAAAGAGCAATTGCCTTTTATGACTGATAATCAAATACTTGCCGAGCCAGCCCGCAGAAATACTGCTCCGTGCGTGGCGTATGCTTGTTATAAGATTGCTACTCAAAACCCCGATGCCAATATCGTAGTTGCCCCCGCCGACCATATTATTTTGAGGGAAAAAGCCTTTGAAAGCAGGATAAATTTGGCGTTGGAGGCAACTGCAAAAAGTGATGTTTTGTTGACTTTGGGCATCACACCCACTCGCCCAGATACAGGCTATGGGTATATTCAATATATACATACCCATGAAGAGGTAAAAAAGGTTAAAACATTCAGAGAAAAACCTAATTTAGAACTTGCCAAACTGTTTGTAACCAGTGGTGAATATGTTTGGAATGCAGGGATTTTTGTTTGGAATGTTGCTTCTATCAAGAAAGCATTTGCTCAAAACAGTCCACAGATTCACGAAATTTTTTCAAGCGGTGAAAACGTTTATTTTACGGAAAATGAAACTGATTTCATCAACGAAGTATATCAAACCTGTGAAAGTATTTCAATTGATTATGCCGTAATGGAGAAAGCTGATAACGTTTATACCGTAATGGGAGACTTCGGCTGGTCGGATTTAGGCACTTGGAAATCATTGTATGAAGTATCCGAAAAAGACGAAAATGAGAACGTTGTAGATGGTAAAACCATGCTTTATGGCGTAACGAACAGTATTATCAAAACTCCCAAAAACCGTTTAGTAGTAGTTCAGGGTTTAGACGGTTATATCATCGCTGAATACGACAATGTACTGATGATTTGCGAAAAAGAACAGGAGCAATTTGTGAAGAACTTCGTAGCAGATGCAGGGAAGAAAGGGATTGAATTTATTTAGAAATTAGAGTAGTTTAGAGTATTCTGTAAAAACTACCTGCCTATATGCAAAAAATATCGCTTATATGGTAGGTAGTTTTTACGTTTTACCTTCCGTGTCCATGTCCCCTTCCCGACCGACCATGCCCCTTTCCAATATTAAATATTCCCCCACCGTCTGTCCGTTGTAGCCCATAACGAAAAAATAAACCATAAAATACCCTTGAATTATCAACTGTTTCAGAGGTATAATCATAATAACCAGAGATTAATCCTACCCCCCATTTTTTTCCTAATTGGGCAAAAATGGTGTAAGATAGCTCAAACATGATGCTACTGTTATTGTCAAATAATTTTCCTGCTCCTATCGTCATTTCGTTGGCAAATATCCCATAATTACAAACATCCATGGTTACTTTGGCTTCGGCAAAGAGTGTAGTATCAGGACGTAAAGACGCACGACCGATAGCTAAACCGAGGTCAATAACCCGAAATGACTTTCCAACTTCCACGTACTGAGCAATTCTATCGGCATACTTTCCCGTTGTGCCTGTGTACATAGATATTGGCATGGTACGTGCATACCAAGGAGCAGTATTAAAGGTCAAACCAATTTTACTTGAATCAACTTGGGGTTGTTGTGCCATTAAATTTGACGTAATACCAATAAAAAATAATACTATCAACGGAAGTTGTTTGTTCATAATGCAGTGGTTTGATTTGAATAAAAATTCGATGTAATTTTTAGGATTATGTTTAATTATTTCACTCTTTATTTTCAAATCTTAGCATAGAGCCTGTATTAAATGATGATACCGTAAATCATGAATCGTATGCAGAAACTAAACCTTTGCTATTTTTTCTACTCTATAAATCGTACAATCATAAAAACTAATCAATTACCAACATGAAAAAGTTAATTCTTTTATCTTTTCTTTTAGTATGCACTTTCGTAACTTTTACGAATGCTCAAGCAGTTTCCGATTCGACAAAAACGCATCAGAAGCACCAAAAACAAAATAAAACGAAGGCAATGCCCCAGCCAGCAGCACAAAGGGCTGTGCAGTATTCTCAAGATTTGAAAGCTAAATTAGGCTTGTCGGATGACCAATATGGAAAGATTTTAGCCGTAAATACGGAATGTATTACTCGAAAGGATGCTTTGAAAAATTCGACCGATGCAGCGGCTACAAAAGATGGAAAAAAACAAATCAAAGATTACCGTACTGCTGAATTTGCGAAGATTTTAACGCCTGCCCAACTGACTAAGTTAAAATCTATGAATGCAAGCAATAAGCATGGAGAAAGCAAAGGTGATAACTAATTTAAGCGTTGAACTTCCCGAAAGTGAACAAACTTTCGGGAAGTGAAAATAGGGAATATTTTAATCACATTTTCACCAAAGAATTTCCTCTCAAAACGGGTAATACATCGTATAAATCGTGCTGTAAACAATAGGCTATATCTTTCTGAATACCAAGGCGTTGCAATCTTTTTACGTGTGATGAAGACGCAACGCATGACAGCAAATCGTCTTTACCCAAATTGTATAATCGCTGTGCCATTAGGGCGGCATCTTCTTCAATCATAAACTCGTCTTGCAGACGTTCAACTAAAGCTCCAGCAAAGAGGGTATCTTCTAAATTTGGCTTGCCTTTCCAACCCGCACATAAAACCAAAATATCATATTGCTGGTCTTTGAGATAGGTTGCCAATGCTCCCAAATTCAAAAATGAGCCAATCATCACTTTCACGGCAGATTTTGATTTAGTAATTGCCAAAGTGCCGTTGGTAGTAGTTACGCAAATGGTTGCTCCATTCACTTTCTCGGTCATGTAATTGAAAGGTGAATTATCAAAATCGAAGCCTTCTGGGGTTTTGCCATCACGTTCTGCCGCCGCCAAATAGCCCTGTTGCTGATAGCTTATACATTCATCAACGGTGGCAACGGGGATAATTGCCTCAACACCATAAGCAAAGGCGGTAGTCATACAAGAAGTGGCTCTGAAAATATCAACCACCACCACAATAGCATTTTCAATATCGTGTAGATGTAATAATTCGGGAGTTAAACAAACGTCTATTTTTTTCATACACAAAATTATACATAAAATTAATTGAGTGTTCGTCAAATGCTCAAATTCGCTCAATATTATCACTTTTTACCAAATCCATACTTTGAAATTTGAGGAATAATTGAGCCAAGACAATAACATCTTCACGACTATAATCAGCGATTTTTGGCAGGTCTTTTTCTTGATAATAAACATGGTTCACTTGGTCGCCACTGATGTCGTCTTTGCAACAGTCAATGCCCATAATAGTCGCCATCAATTCCAAAGAAGTATAGTGCTTTTTATCGCCAAATTTCCACATATCCAGCGTATCATAATGCGGGATTTCCCAAGGTTTTCTTCCTGAAAGTTGAAGGGCAGTAGGAATGACAACCTCATTTACTAACATCCTGCGGCAGATATAAGGGTAATCAAATTCCTTTCCGTTGTGAGCACAAAGCGAAAGTGCGGTAGGTTTGTAGTTTTTTTCGACTAATATTTTAAATTCTCTCAATAATTGCTTCTCATCGTCATTATAGATAGATTTTACTTTTAGGCAGATTTCTTTTTCTTCGTTGAAATGAAAAAAACCAACGCCAATTGCCACTATTTTTCCAAATTCAGCGTAGATTCCAGCACGGTCAAAATAGAATTCTTCATCGCTCATATTGGTTGAATTCGACAGATACTTTGCCTTATGCAACCACAATTTTTGCATTTGTTCGGGCAGAAGTTTAAACTCCGATTCTCCCGAAACCGTTTCTATGTCAATAAATAATAGGTTTTTAGCTATTTTCTGGAAATCCATTTCTTTCGATGTTTGTTTTTTGTTATTCGATGTTCGAGTTGGGAGAATATGTAGCACGGGAATCTTTCTCGCCTTTGTTGGTGTTTTCACCAACAAAATTCTGTCCGATTTGTTGGTGAAAACACCAACAAAGGCAAAAATCGTAGGGGCAAACCTACGTGTTTGACCTTTTTTGATATGATAATTGATATTGGGCGAACACAGAGGTTCGCCCCTACTCGTGCAAAATTCCTTCC
>JANPGQ010000299.1:0-17117 GCA_031423975.1 Cytophagales bacterium
GACATTCTACCATCCGAAATTCTGACTAAATCGTGAACGCCTTTTTCTAATAATTTTTTCGGAATACCCATATTTCCAACTTCCGCCATGCCAGGATAACCCTTTGGTCCAACGTTTTTCAGAACCATTACCGAGTTTTCGTCAATGTCCAAATCTGGGTCTTCTATGCGGGCATGATAGTCTTCAATTGTTTCAAAAACTACGGCTTTTCCTCGATGAACCATCAATGCTGGTGTTGCGGCAGAGGGTTTGATAACTGCCCCGTTTGGAGCAAGATTTCCTCGAACTACGGCAATCCCAGAGTTTTCTTTGAAAGGTTTTTCCATTGTTCCCACAATATCAGTGTTGAATATCTCTGAATCAGCAGAATTTTTCCCAATTGAATGACCGTTCACTGTTAGAGCATTATTATGAAGCACAGATTGTAGCTCTTTTATCACCGTTGGTAACCCTCCTGCATAATATAAATCCTCCATAAAATGTTGCCCAGATGGCTGTAAATTGGCTATTAGGGGGATATTATGCGAAAATTTGTCAAAATCATCAATGTTTAGCTCAATACCAATGCGTCCAGCAATTGCTAAAAGGTGAATCACGAAATTTGTTGAACCACCAATGGCGGCATTTATCATAATGGCGTTCTCGAAAGCCTCACGAGTCAGAATTTTTGAGAGTGTCAAGTCTTCCTTAACCATCTCAACAATTCGGCGACCCGATAATTGTGAGATAACTTTCCTACGCACATCAGCCGCAGGAATGGCAGCATTATTCGGTAAAGAAAGCCCCAAAGCCTCCACCATTGTTGCCATTGTAGAGGCAGTTCCCATCACGGCACAATGCCCTTGCGTGCGAGCCATGCAGCCCTCCGCTTCGGTCAATTGTTTTTCGTTAATTTGTCCTAATTTAAAGGCTTCGTCAAAACGCCAAACGTCTGATGTTCCGATGTCTTTGCCTCGCCAATGCCCTTTCAACATTGGTCCACCCGAAATAACGAGCGTAGGAATGTCCACGCTACATGCCCCCATTATGAGTGAAGGGGTTGTTTTGTCGCAACCACATAATAGTACAACGCCGTCAATCGGATTGGCACGGATGGATTCCTCCACGTCCATACTCGCCAAATTGCGGTAAAGCATGGCGGTTGGTTTTATCAAAGTTTCTCCCAAAGACATCACTGGAAATTCTACTGGATAACCTCCCGCTTCGTAAACGCCCCTTTTGACGGATTCAGCCAAATCTCTGAAATGGGCATTGCAAGGCGTAAGTTCCGACCAAGTATTGCAAATTACAATGACTGGACGACCATCAAACATATCATCGGGAATCCCCTGATTTTTCATCCAAGCACGGTAAATAAAACCGTCTTTACCTGTTTTCCCGAACCAATTTTGTGAGCGAAGTTTCTGTGTCATTCTAAATTTGTTTGTTTATTCGATAAAGATAGAATAAACCAATTATACCTTAAAATTTTGTAGGAAAAACTCCTTACCATAGTTGCTTTTTTGTAACAAACTTATAAATACCTCACAAAAAACCGCACCAATTTACTCACAAAAGGTGTATAGGGCGGATAAATCATTTTGAAAGTTCCGAAGCGTTGTCTCATTACGGCTCGTTGGTTTGAGAATTCAGTGAAACCCCAAATGCCGCCCGATTTGCCAATTCCAGAGTTGTTTACGCCTCCAAATGGTAGTTCGGTATGTCCGTAATAAATGATAGAGTCGTTGATCACAGTGCCTCCCGCTGATGAATTATCCATAAAATACTGAATGTTTTTCTCCTTGCTTGAGTTTATATACATTGCCAAAGGCTTCTCTTTGCTTTTGATATGGGCAATGGCTTCTTCGTTGGTGTTGTAAGTAATAATGGGTAAAATCGGTCCAAAAATTTCATCCTGCATCACTTTCATCGAATCATCTACGTCCGTCAAAAGGGTAGGAGCAATGTAGTTTTGAATTCCATCGGTCTGTCCTCCCACCTGTACATTTGCACCTTTTTCAACAGCTTCATTCAACAGTACATTCAAACGATTGAAATGTCGATTATTGACCACTCTGCAATAGTCAGCCGAAGTTTTGGCATCGTTTCCATACATGGCTTCGATGGAAGATTTCAAAGCGGCAACTAATTCAGTTTCAACGCTTTTATGTACCAAAACGTAATCGGGAGCAATGCAAGTTTGTCCGTTGTTAATAAATTTTCCCCAAGCAATTTTCTCGGCTGATTTTTTGATATTGGCGGTTTCATCTACTAAACAAGGCGATTTTCCCCCTAATTCTAAGGTTACAGAAGTCAAATTTTTAGCTGCCGCCGACATCACAATTTTACCTACCGCAGGGCTTCCCGTAAAGAAAATATGATTGAAAGGTTGTTCCAAAAGCATGGTTGAAACGTTTGCATCGCCCTCAATAACGGCAATTTCATTTTCCTCAAATAATTCAGAGAGCATTTTTTTTATCAATGCCGAAGTATGCGGAGTCATTTCAGAAGGTTTCAGCATCACCGTATTACCAGCCGCAATTGCCTGTACCAAAGGTTTGATGGACAAATTGAAAGGATAATTCCAAGGCGAAATAATCAAGCAAACGCCTTTGGGTTCAAATCTCACGTGGGCAGACGAACCAATCATATTCAAGGGAGTAGGTACAGACTGCGGTTTCATCCATGAGTTTAGGTGTTTCATCAAGTGTTTTATTTCACCCACAACTCCCAAAACCTCTCCTAAATTGGTTTCCGCAGGGTTTTTCTTAAAATCAGCAAAAAGGGCCTCGCCAATTTCAATTTCGTGGGCGAGCGTCCAATCCAAAATTTTACGAAGTTTAGCTTTACGTTCTTTGGCATTAGAATTTGCCAAATTTTGAGCATTTGCTTTTTGTGCCTTAAAAATAGTTGAAATGGACAGTTCAGTCTGATTATCAATGAGAGTCGTTTGCATGATGTTTTTTTGGATATAAATAAACCATTTACTAAAATGGGACAGGTTAAATTACAAAAAAAACATGAAATATTGGCTTTTAAGAGTTTATATAGTTATTTTACAATAAGATTAGTAATCAAACGTATTTATTTAGTAAAATCTTTACTATTTTGAACATAAAAAATGTCAAGTCGCCAATTGAGACATTTTTAAAACCCATACAATTATGTCAATTGTTAGCAATAACATTAAATACCTTCGCCGCCTGAATGGTTTGACGCAAGAGCAATTCGCTCGAAGAATAGGCATAAAACGCTCATTGTTAGGGGCTTATGAAGAAGCCAGAGCTAATCCTAATTTAGAAAATCTCAAAACAATCGCCCAAGTATTTGGTACTTCGGTAGATTCGCTCATTAAGACCGATATTCGGAAAATTCGTGAAACCCCAGGCATTAGTTTATCTCAAAGTACCACGGGAATAATTGCTAATAATGTGCCTGAATTTACCCCTGATTTTCAGTCAAATAGGACAGAATCACGTACTTTCAATAATGTTCCCGAACCAAAGCTAATTGCTAAATTTGTCGATGATATTTTTCAGCCGAAAGACGAAATCCATCAAAATGGAAGCCCCAGGAATTTTTTAGCAGATAACGAAACTTCTTTTCAGCATTTCGTTGATAATCACTTACATACGATTAGTAATCCTACTAAAAACGAACCTGAACCCGTTCAAAAAGTAGCCAATAAATTAACACCTTTGGTGAAGGCTAATGCAATTAAAGATTATTTAGCAAATTGTCAAAAAGTAGATTATTTGCGGAGTTTGCCCACTGTTTCGCTACCTTTTATTACTTCCGAAAGAAGTAGAGCTTTTGAAATGGGCAATGATTTTCCTTTGCAAAATTCTATCGTGATTGGCAATGGAATTTCGGATTGGTCGGAAGTTTTAGATGGTAAATTTTATGTGTTATTAACTGCACAACAAGGGGTTATTTATAGAAGGGTTTATAATCAAGTGAAAATAAAAGGAGCTTTATTATTAAGTTCCGATAATCCAACGATTCCAAGTTTTGAGATTTCTATTAAGGATGTTGTAGAAATCTGGGAAGTAAATTCTTTCATTAGCCAGCAATTACCCGAACCGCATATTTCCTTGGAAAGAGTCAAAGATTTAGTGGATGATTTAACGCATGAGTTGGATAGACTTCGCTAAATGATAGCACACGGATTTTTTAAAATACTTATGTAAATCGTATAAGAACCATAAAAGTTAATCCGTGTCTAATCCGTTAAATCCGTGTATCATTGTTTTAACTTGGTCTAAATTCTTTCATAATTTCTTGATTACAAACCAAATATGGTCCATCAATTAAATCAATACAATATGGAACGGCTGGAAAAACGGCATCCAAACATTGTCTGATTGCCTTGGGTTTTCCTGGCAAATTTATGATTAACGAACTTCCCCTGATTCCCGCTGTTTGTCGGGAAAGTATGGCAGTTGGTACATATTTCAAACTTTCCTGTCGCATCATTTCTCCAAATCCAGGCATCATTTTTTCGCAAACAACCTGCGTGGCTTCGGGTGTAACGTCTCTTTTTGCAGGCCCAGTTCCTCCAGTTGTTACAATTAAGCAACAGTTATGTACATCAGCCATTTCAATTAAAGTTGCTGAAATCAAATCTTGTTCATCAGGAATTACTCGGTAAACGGTTTCAAATTCTGAAATCAAATATTCTTTCAAAGTCTCCACAACTGCCTTGCCTGGAATATCTTCATATATACCAGCACTGGCACGGTCTGAAACGTTTATAACACCTATTTTTATGTTTGTCATTACTATTTTGTACTATTAAATTGATAACCTTACTTTGACAAACAAATTAAGATTCGTTAATTTGTTTGTTTAAAATTATTCAAAACTGATAAAATGATTCTTCAAACACAACCATCCCAACTTTCAAAATTCGCAGAATCTCTTTTTTCGCTCGGATTTTTCGTGTTGCTTTTAGTAGCACTGTATTTTGCCTTTAAAATATTTAATAGGAATAAATAATTAGGCTTTCTTGATTCCATCCCAGCAAGTAAAGAATGATAATTCTAAGTCAGATGAAGTCATTTGGAATTCGCCCGAAAGTTGAAGTTTTGTGATAGCATTGGCACTACCCATCACAAAGGCAATTAATATTTTTGGTGGAATATCCCTTACAACTTGCGTGAAAACGGCTTTTCTTAAAAAATCATAGATTGGTTGGTCTAACTTTTGAATTTCATCTTTGGGAATAGTATTGATAAAAGGAGAGTTAGCAAATTGTTCCAAGAAATAAAATTCCTTGGGATTTTTAATGCAATAATCAATCATTTGCAGATAAAAATGGCGAAAACGTTCTTTAAAAGGCTTTGTTGAATCATCTGTTTTAAAAAGGCTCTCAATCGTTTTTTCTTTTAATCTTATGTACAAAGCACAAATTAATTCGTCTTTGCTTTTGAAATAATGATAAATTGTTCCTGCAGCCACATCAGCTTGTTTTGCCACTTCCGACATTGGGGAACTATGAAATCCATGTTTAGAAATTAGGTCTAACATGGCTTGAAAAATTGCCTCTTTTTTATCAAAATCTTTAATATTCTTCATTATTAATGCTATTGGAAAGATTGGTATTTGTGGTTTATTAATACAGCAAGGAATTATTTTGTAAAGAAAAGCGAAAATATCAATTATTTAATGAAGAATGACTTTTTTGTTTTGAATAATCAGTAACTGGAATTAAAAAAAAATAAAAAACCTAAAATTGAGATAAATGGGACGCAGATGAGATTCGCCGTCTGCCTTAATACTTCGTAACACAGGTTAAATAGGATTCTTAAATCTGCGAGAATCTGCTTTGCAGAAGGCATCTACTTCATCTGCGTGCTAAATTCGGTAGCTTATAAATTCATTCAACACCGAATACTCAACATTACAATATGCAAATAAGAAATCCAAGAACAGGAGAATACGACTACGAAATATTTCCTTTGACTAACCAAGAATTGAAGGAGAAAACAGATGCCATGCGTAAAGCACATACAGCATGGAAAGAAAATGGTATTGACTTCAGAATCAATACTTTGCAGGCTTGGAAAGAAGCTGTAGTAGAACACAAAGATGAACTCATTGAAGCACTTTGCACGGATACAGGTAGAAAATGGGAGACCATTTTAGAGGTTGATTTTGTAGCTTCATCTATTGACCGTTGGAGTAAAATTTCAAAAGAATTCTTTGCATATTCGGAAAGAAAAACTTCATCAATTCCATTTTTAGAAATAGAACAAGGCTTGGAGCCTTTCGCTCTGATTGGCGTAATCAGCCCTTGGAATTACCCATTATTATCATCTCTAATCGATACCATTCCCGCTTTGTTGGCAGGAAGTGCGGTTATTGTAAAACCTTCCGAAGTTACGCCCAGATTTATCAAAGTCATTGAAAAAACGATTAGCCAAGTTCATGAATTACAGGATGTTTTGTCATTTATTGAAGGCGGAGGAGAAACGGGTGCTGAACTTTGTAAAATAACAGATTTGATTTGTTTTACGGGTTCAACTGCCACTGGGCGAAAGGTTTATCAAGCCACTTCTGATAATTTCATTCCTGTATTTTTGGAATTGGGAGGTAAAGATTGCGTAATAGTTACTGAAAGTGCCGATATTGAACGAGCTACTTCTGCCATTCTTTGGGGAAGTGTTACCAATGCTGGTCAATCGTGTTCATCTATTGAAAGAATTTATGTTAATAGAAATATCTATCATCAGTTTCTTTCTCGATTAGTAGGCAAGGCAAACTTATTGAATTTAGCCTATCCAACCTTAGATTCTGGGCAAATTGGACCCATTATTTCCGAAAAGCAAGTTGCTATTATTGATGAACAGTTGAAAGATGCGGTGGTAAAAGGAGCAAAAATTGTAGCAGGTTCCAGTAAATGTGATGAACAAAATGGTGGATATTATTGTCGTCCAACAGTTCTGACGAATGTTTCTCATAATATGAAAATTATGATGGAAGAAACCCTCGGACCAATTTTACCCGTTATGTCCTTTGCCACTAACGAAGAAGCCATTGAATTAGCCAACGGAACACAATACGGTTTGAGCGGGGCAGTCTTTGCAGGAACGGTGGAAGAAGCAATGGAAATAGCCCGAAAAATGAAATGCGGGGCAGTCTCAATAAATGATGCAGGTTTGACTACTGTAATGCACGAGGGAGAGCATAATTCCTTCAAAATGTCAGGCATTGGTAGTAATCGCACGGGAGCAACTTCCATTAAAAGATTTATAAAACAAAAAGCATATCTTATTAATAGTCAGCAGGTTAATGACCCGTGGTGGCTTAGTTAGTTGTTGTCTGAATTTGGATTCGTCAGATTGGTAGATTTTTAGGATTATAATCGTACACAATCCATAAAGTCCTAAAATCTGACAAATCCAAATTCAGACAATTATTTTAATCTCGCCACCATGATTCCCGTATGCGTTTTATTTTTTGCTAAATATTCAGACAAGGGTTTATCAGTTACCATTACTCTTTTGAAATCAGAAGAAGCGTGTAATAGATAAACCCTTTTATCATGTAAGCGAATGGCAAAACCTACGTGTGTAATATCCAATCCTTCAACGCTGGTGGTAATGGCAATAATGTCTCCGTTTATCAACTGATTTTCAACACTTTTTACGTTTATTTTCGGAATGAATGTATAGCTTTGACTATTAATTCGCTCTTCAATTCTTATAAACTTTCCAAGAAGCTCCATATCTTTCGGAAACGGATATTTATTCCAATGGGTACTCATGAAATGAATATCTTTCTTCCATGCTATACCACCCAAAGTGGGGGTAATATCCTGCATTAATCCATCATTCTCGTGCGTATAGAGCCAATCTGAGAAATAGTGTATTCGAGATTCATAACCCTTAATTTTACCCTTGTTATAGTATCTCAATCGTTTTAAATAACTCTCATACTTGTCATAAGAAATATCATTTTTCCGATAGGTCAGCCCCATAGCAATACAGGATTCCACAAAAGATAAACAGTCAAATTCTCTCAAATTTACTACCAATTTTTCGGACGTATTTCCTTCCAAAGTATGAGCTTTGTACGGTCTATTCAAGAAACTTTTGGCAATATTTAAGGTAAAATCATCCAAGGATGAACCCTTAGCATTCAGAATTTTTCGGTTATAAATTTCTTCGTCAGATTCGTCTTGTTGGAAGGAACACAATACAAAACAACACAAAAAAAAGACAGACTTGTTAGCTTTAAAAAGGCTAAAAAGTCTGTCAATATTTTTTTTATTGAATAAGGTCATTTTTTCGTTTGGTAAGGATTCTGATTGTTTTTAAGAATACTTCATTAACGAATTTTCATTTTATCAAATTACGTTAAGCTCGGTTTTCTTTTACAAACATAACTGAAAAAGAGCCAATAATCATAAAAATACCCGCAAAAACAAGCGCATAAATGGTATTTGAACCATAAACATATTTTACAATCAACCCGCCAAAAACACCATTTATAATTTGTGGGAATGTAATAAAGAAATTGAAAATACCCATATAAACTCCCATCTTTTTCAAAGGAATACTATTTGCCAAAAGAGCATAAGGCATGGCTAAAATGCTTGCCCAAGCCATTCCAACGCCTATCATGCTGTAAGTGAGCATATCGGGGTCTTGGATAAAATAGATTGAAATTAGTCCAACTCCGCCACAAGCCAATGACAGTGCGTGAGTAGCTTTTTTGCCTATTTTGGCAGCAATGGTTGGTAACATCAAAGCATAAATTGCAGAAACGCCATTATAAATACTAAAAATATAACCTACTTGATTTCCAGCATCTTGATATGCTTTTGAAGAACTATCATTGATGGCAGTTCCATAGATGTGATGGGCAATGGCGGGTGTTGAATAAACCCACATCGAGAATAAAGCAATCCATGAGCAGAACTGGACAACGCCCAACTGCCGCATGGCTACGGGCATCGTTTTAAAATCCTTGAAAATATCTAAAATTGAATGGTCTTCATCGTGTTTTTCAAAACCCATAGCCTCTCTCTCGGCTGGAGAATATTCCTTAGTGGTGAGTACTGTCCATAAAATTGCTACAACAAAAATTATCGCTCCTGCATAAAAACTATAAACCACATTGTCTGGCACTTGACCCGCTGGGGCAGTTGAACTCACACCCCATTCTGCTAAATATTTTGGTAAAGCTGAGCCAACTACAGCTCCGATTCCAATCAAAAAAGTTTGAATAGAGAAACCCAAGGTATTTTGTTTTTCAGAAAGATTATCGGCAACTAATGCTCTGAATGGCTCCATTGCCACATTAAAGGAGGCATCCATAATCATTAATATACCTGCGCCCACAAAAACAGCTGGTAAAACACCCGCCAGAAATGAAGCGTTTGGCATGAATATCAATGCAGTTGCCGCCAAGACAGCCCCAATCAGAAAATATGGTTTTCTACGACCAAATTTTCCCCAAGTATTATCAGAGAAATGTCCAATGATTGGCTGAACTATCATTCCTGTTAGCGGTGCAGCTAACCAAAAATAGGAGAGGTGTTCAACGTCGGCACCAAAGGTTTGGAGTATTCTGGAGGCGTTTCCATTTTGAAGGGCAAATCCAAATTGAATTCCTAAAAAGCCCATACTCATATTCAAAATCTGAGCAAGACTTAGTCTGGGTTTATTAACTGTTGTCATAAATGGTTGGTTAATGGATTCGGGAAATTACTATTTTTTCTCCGAAATTTCATAAATAACTACAGAATTCGGGGAAATTTTTAGGGGAATCGCATTGTCAGCCTCAATAGTCATCACAGCCTTTTGGTTAAATTTGCCTTTTAAATATAATTTGCCCGTATTTGGCAATTTCATAGCCTGATATGCTCCTTCGGGGATGTTTAACGTAATATTTTGTTCTTGATTTGGGTTGAAATTACATACAAACAACAGTTTTTGTTTGTATGTAAATCTCACATAACTATAAACTTTGTTTTTATCGTAACCATCTCCTTGCACGTATTGAAGGTCATAAAATCCGCCTTTTTTCACGGCATCCGACCCATTGACAAATTTTAATAAATCACCATAAAATTCACGCAAATACTTTTGATTGGGGGTTAATTTACCACCGTCAAATTTTCCATCATTCATCCAAGCCTGATGCGATTTTACACCCCAAAAATCAAACATGGTCGTTCTGTCATCGGCTTGATTAAAACCTTCTTTGTCGTCTGCCGATTCTCCAACTTCTTGCCCAAAATAAATCATCAAAGGACCTGAATGTAAAGTTGCCGTTACAACCATTGCAGGAATTACCGCAAAGGGGTCGCCGTGGGCAAAAGAAGGCGAATTGATACGGATTTCATCATGATTTTCAAGAAAACGAAGCATATTTTCCGAAATATCTCCCGATTCGTTTTGCCAAACTTTCGTAATGTCCTCTACTGTTGCTTCTGGTTTTTGTTGAACTAATCTCCTTAGAGCATCATACAAACCCACTTTATCGTACAAATAATCAAAACCACCCGTTTTAATGTAACTATGATATTCTGATGGTTTATAAATTTCAGCGATAAAAATAGTATTGGGATAATCAATTTTTACTTCCTCAATAGCGTATTTCCAAAATTCAACTGGTACCATTTCAGCCATGTCACAACGGAAACCATCAATCCCTTTTGAAGCCCAATATTTTAAAACGCCGACCATTTTTATCCAAGTTGGAGGAGTGGGGGAAAAGTACCCTTTTTTCCCATGCTGAATATCAACGCCATAATTTAACTTGGCGGTTTCAAACCAATCATCAATAGAAGGTTTTGCCGTAAAAACATCATTACCTGATACCTTGGCGGGTTTTTCAAGATATGGGGCATCAACTTTTACTGGTGGATTTACCCCCAAAGGGATTTGAAATTGAGTATTGGGTAGATAATAAAAATTATTATAGGGAGCAAAAGATTTCGATTTATCATCATCCTCACCAAAGTCTTTAATATTTGCGGGTTTCATGTCTGAATGATAAACCCTTGCCAAGTGATTAGGTACAAAGTCTATGATTACTTTCAGTTTGTTTTTATGAACACGTCCAACCATAGATTCAAATTCTTGAATGCGTTTTTTAGGGTCGGTGGCAAAGAATGGATTCACATCATAATAATCTTTAATGGCAAAAGGAGAGCCACAACGCCCTTTTACTACTTCTGGATGATCTTTTGGAATGCCAATGGCAGTTTGGTCTTCCATGGTTGCATGTTCAATTAAGCCCGTCATGTATAAGTGGCTATACCCAAAACTTTTTAGTTTTTGCAGAGCTAAATCATTAATATCCTTAAACTTGGTAACGCCATTTTCTTCCGCAGAACCATTCTCTTTATTGGTAGTATTTTTATTTCCCCAAAGGTGAAACATCATTTGATGAATGATAATCTTATCGTTTCTTTCCGTCATAAGTTTGGTTGTTGGTCTGTCTAATTTGTCAGAGAGTTTTTTTAATTTAATACTATCTCCTATACCTGTTGGATTATTTTTAATCTTTTTTAAAGAATCTTTTGTGTTTTTTTCAACTTGGATAAACTTAGTTTTAGCATTTTTCAGACTATCTGTCTGAACTTTTGGCTTTTGCTGACTTGGTTTTTTATTACGATTGTTAGATTTAGATTTTGAATCTCCCGATTTAACAGTCGGTTCTTGTGAAGATGTATTAGTTGATAATGACGGAAGTTTGTTCTGAGAAAATGTCTCAGAATTCACTAAAAAAAATATAAGAAGGACGATTTTTTTTATAATATTAAGGGTCATTGGTTGATTTATGTCTTGATGAATTAGTAATACTCCAAAAGTAAGCATCATTTTTCTATGATAAAATACTGTGATTGCTTTATTTTGTTCTTTTTCCGAATATCCATTAACCAAATTTATAGCAATCATGAAAAAATCTTTATTATTATTCAGCCTAATTTACTCAATTCAAGGCTTTTGTCAAAGTCCTTCCGTTCAAAGAATTGACCCAACCAATTGGTTTGTGGGTATGAAAAACCCTAAATTACAGTTATTAGTTTATGGTAAAAACATCGGTGATTGTGAAGTAAAAATTAATTATCCTGGTGTAACGCTCGAAAAAGTAAATAAAGTTGAAAACCCTAATTATTTATTTTTAGACTTAAATATTGCTCCAGAAACTCAAGCAGGGCAATTTATGGTTGAACTTTCCAAAACTATTCAAGTTCAGAAAGGCAAGAAGAAGATTATCGACCAAATCGTTAAAATTTCCCAGCCTTTTCAACTAAAACCTCGCACTCAAAAGCCCCAAGAGATTAATGCTAAGGACTTTGTATATCTGATTTTGCCCGATAGATTTTCAAATGGCGACCCCTCAAATGATAAGTTTGCGGATATGGCAGACCCCGAATCTGACCGTAAAAATCCTTATCTACGTCACGGAGGAGACCTTTTGGGAATTCAAAACCATTTGGATTATTTTACCGAATTGGGCGTTACAGCTTTGTGGCTCAATCCAGTTATTGAAAATAATCAACCTCAAACGAATGAAGGTGGAGCAATGCGTTCTGCTTATCATGGCTATGGTTTTACCGACCACTATAATGTTGATAAACGTTTGGGAGGAAATGATGCCTACAAAAAATTGATTGATGCCGCCCATACCAAAGGACTCAAAATTATTCAAGATGCCGTTTATAATCATGTCGGGATAAATCATTGGTTTTTGAAAGATATGCCCTCAAAAGATTGGTTGAATCAGTGGGAAAAATACACGAATACATCATATCGAGACGAACCCATGTACGACCCGCATCATGCAGAAATTGATTTCAAAACCCAACAAAACGGATGGTTTGTACCTTTTCTGCCTGATTTAAACCATAAAAACCCTTACGTTGCCAATTATTTAATCCAACACGCTTTGTGGACGATTGAAAATTTTGGCGTAGATGGTTGGCGAATTGATACTTATCAATATAATGATTTGAATTTCATGAATCGTTGTAACGATGCCCTTTTGTCGGAATATCCAAAGATGTTTATCACGGGTGAAAACGCTGTTCAAAATAGTATTTCTCAAGCCTATTTTACCAGAAATAACTTGAATATTCCATTCAAAAGTAACCTTCCTTCACCCAATGATTTTGTTTTATATGAAGCCATGAAGGATGCCCTAAATCAAAGTTTCGACTGGGGAAAAGGCTTCAATAAGCTTTATACTTCACTTTCACAAGATATTATTTATCAAGACCCAAATCTAAATTTTACTTTTTTGGATAATCACGACCAAGACCGTTATTTTTCAGTAATTGGTGAGGATTTGAATAAATATAAATTGGGTGTTGGCTTTCTTTTGACAACCCGTGGCGTTCCTCATTTGTATTATGGAACTGAAAATTTGACTAAAAACTTTAAAAACCCATCTGATGCGGAGGTCAGAAAAGACTTTGAAGGAGGTTGGGTAGAAGATAAGGTTAATAAATTCTTATCGTCAGGAAGAACCGAAAAAGAGAACGAAGCCTTTAACTTTGTGAAAACTTTGGCAAATTACCGTAAGTCAAGCCAAGTTCTCACAACGGGTAAATTAACTCAATATCTGCCTTACGATGGCTTATACGTATATTTTAGGCATACCGCTAACAAGACTGTGATGATAATTATGAGTCAAAATAAAGAAGATAAAACACTTGATATGCAACGATTTGCTGAAAATTTGACAGGGTTTACCAATGCAAAAAGTGTTTTATCAGACGAAATAATTACTGATTTAAAATCCATTAAAATAAAAGCCAATTCATTTAATTTATTTGAATTACTGTAATACGGACAGCCCTGTCCGTAATGATTTAATATTTTAAAATACGAACATTTTGTTCGTACAATAAACTCCACGGACAAGGCTGTCCGTGATACAGCATTATGACAAAAATAAAAGCCTGCCTTTTCGACCTTGATGGCGTAATTGTAGATACTGCCGTTTATCACTTTCAAGCATGGAGACGATTGGCAAATGATTTAGGGTTCGACTTCACCGAACATCAAAATGAAGAATTGAAAGGAATTTCTCGAATGGAATCCTTAGATTTAATTTTAGGATGGGGTAATGTTACCCTATCCGATGACGAAAAACAAACATGGGCAACCCGCAAAAATGACTGGTACTTGGATTTAGTGAAGGAAATGACTCCCAAAGAAGTTTTGCCAGGCGTGAAAGATTTTTTGATTCTATTACGTGAAAATGACATTAAAATTGCCTTGGGTTCAGCGAGTAAAAACTCCAAATTAATTTTAGAAAGAATCGAAATGTTGTCGTATTTTGATGCAATTATTGATGGCAACAACATTACAAAAGGTAAACCAAATCCACAGGTTTTTTTGATGGGTGCAGAGGCAACTGATTGTAAACCAGAAGATTGTGTAGTTTTTGAAGATGCCGTTGCGGGGGTGCAAGCGGGTAAAGCAGGCGGGATGCGAGTAATAGGAGTGGGGCATCCAGATACCTTAACGGAGGCTGATTTAGTCATCTCAGGCTTTGAAGAAATGACCCTTGCAATGTTGGGATAATACAATTTTTAAGAAAGAAACACCTTAGCACAGCAAATTATCTTTATTCTTTTTCAATTATTTTTGTTTGAAATAAAACACAGTCAATATGTTTTTGAACTTTTCGTATATTTTTAGCGGAAAAGGTATTTATACTCATTGTCGAAAATAAAAATTGTGTTTTACTTTGCCATTAACCATTTTAATAATATCATGAAAAACTATTTACAACACGATGAATGGTGCATTATCGAAGAGGGATTCAATCGGGAATTCAATGAAATTACGGAATCTGTGTGTTCCCTCGGCAATGGTCGGATGGGGCAAAGAGGTAATTTTGAAGAAACTTTCACGGGAAAAACACTTCAAGGAAATTATGTGGCAGGCGTTTATTATCCAGACAAAACCCGTGTGGGTTGGTGGAAGAATGGCTATCCCGAATATTTCGCAAAAGTGCTAAATGCAGCCAATTGGATTGGAATTAAAGTAGAAATTGAAGATGAAATATTAGATTTGAATACCTGCGAAGTAGCTGATTTTCAGCGTGTATTGAACATGAAAGAAGGCTATTTAGAGCGTTCTTTTGTAGCAACTTTGGCATCAGGGAAACAATTAAGAGTAAATTCAAAAAGACTAAACTCTATCGTTGATGATGAATCGGGCGTAATTCGTTACTCAATCACTCCTCTAAATTTTGACGGAAAAATTACTTTGACTCCTTTTGTTGATGGTGACATTAAAAATAAGGATGCCAATTATGATGATAAGTTTTGGGATGAAGTTCACAAAGAAACCTCTTTTGCCGAAGGTTATGTTGAATTAGTTACCAAGAAAACGGGCTTTCATGTTGTAACTGGACAGCGGTTTGAGATTTTTCAAGATGGACAATCGCTTGATTTTCAGAGCCTTCCCTTGAAAGCTGAGAAATATGTGGCGAGCCAAGTAATCTTGAATGTTTCCACAAATCAAGAGACGGTGTTAGTAAAATACGCTTGTAATCTTTCTTCTGAAAATCATAAAATTGAGGATTTATTAACCCATTCAAAAGCCTATTTGAAACGAATTGCTGCAAAAGGATTCGATAAAATGGTGGCGGAACAAGCCGAAAAATGGGCTTCAAAATGGGAAATGAACGATATTGTTATTGAGGGAGATGTGGCGGCTCAACAAGGAATACGTTTCAATATTTTTCAAATGAATCAGACCTACACGGGCGAAGATGCACGTTTGAACATTGGTCCAAAAGGTTTTACGGGTGAAAAATACGGTGGCTCTACTTATTGGGATACAGAGGCTTATTGTATTCCTTTTTATTTGGCAACTGCCGACCAACAAGTTTCTCGCAATCTGTTGATTTACAGATGGAAACAGTTAGGAAAAGCCATTGAAAATGCCCAAAAATTGGGATTCAAAGATGGTGCTGCCTTATATCCCATGGTTACGATGAACGGTGAAGAATGCCATAACGAATGGGAAATAACTTTCGAGGAAATTCACCGAAATGGAGCAATTGCGTATGCCATTTACGATTATGTAAACTATACGGGAGATAAAAAATATTTGGCTGAGTACGGTTTTGAGGTATTATTGGGCATTGCCAGATTTTGGGCTCAACGGGTAAATTGGTCGAATGACAAACAACAATACGTGATGTTGGGCGTAACCGGACCCAATGAATACGAAAATAACGTCAATAATAACTTTTATACCAATTATTTTGCTACTTGGTGTTTGAAATACGTTTTGGAAGTATCTGAATACGTAAAATCTTCTGATTCAGAACGTTATAATGAATTAATATCCCTAACCAATCTCAATGAATCTGATGAATTTGCTAAATTCAATCACATCATCGAGAATATGTATTTGCCTGAAAGTAAGGAAATGGGTGTTTATTTGCAACAAGACGGATTTTTGGACAAAGAACTTATTCAAGTAAAAGATTTATCACCATCCGACCGTCCAATTAATCAAAAATGGTCTTGGGACAGAATCTTGCGTTCGTGTTTCATTAAGCAAGCAGATGTTTTGCAAGGAATGTATTTCTTTGAAGATGATTTTGACATAGAAACCATCAAACGCAATTATGATTTCTATGAACCCATGACTGTTCACGAATCTTCATTGAGTCCATGTGTACATTCAATTTTAGCGGGTAAATTAGGCGATAAGGCACGGTCTTATGAATTCTATAATCGTGCGGCTCGTTTGGACTTGGATGATTATAACAACGATACCGAAGATGGTTGCCACATTACTTCAATGGCAGGGACTTGGATGTCGATAGTGAAAGGATTTGGAGGAATGCGAGTGCGAGAAGACAAAGCCTATTTTGCTCCCTTCGTTCCAGAAAATTGGGCTTCATTTTCGTTTAAAGTACGCTTTAGAGGAAATTTATTAAATATCAAAACGACTAATAAGGAAGTGGTAGTTGAGAATCTTTCGGGAGAAACGACTTCAATTCTCATTTATAACGAAACATATCTATTAAAAGAAAATTCTAAAATTGTGATTGAACAACAGGATGTAGTTTTGGTATAGTTTTGATGCCTTTTTTGGAGTTTTCTCAAACAAATCGGACGATATTTTGTTGGAGAAAACTCCAAC
>JANPGQ010000300.1:0-16712 GCA_031423975.1 Cytophagales bacterium
CCGCCCAAAAGAGCTTCTTCATTTTTTTTATCTAAAATATCAAACTTATCTTGATTAGTTTTTACGTTCATGTTTTGTTTCTTTTAATTTAATTCAAACCTATACCATTTTAACAAATAATTCCCTTCATCCTCAATATCTTTGAATCAAATTAAAAGAAACAAAACATGAACGTAAAAACTAATCAAGATAAGTTTGATATTTTAGATAAAAAAAATGAAGAAGCTCTTTTGGGCGGAGGCGAAAAAAGAATTGAGGCTCAACACAAAAAAGGTAAATTAACCGCCCGTGAAAGAGTGGCTTTGCTTTTGGACGAAGGCAGTTTTGAGGAAATTGGAAAATTTGTGATGCACCGTTGCAAAGATTTTGGTTTGGATAAAGAATATTACTTGGGCGATGGCGTTGTTACGGGCTACGGAACTGTCAGCGGACGTTTGGTTTATGTTTTTGCCCAAGATTTTACCGTTTTTGGCGGTGCATTATCCGAAACCCACGCTGAGAAAATCTGCAAAATTATGGATTTAGCCATGAAAAATGGCGCACCCTTAATCGGTCTGAACGATTCAGGCGGAGCAAGAATCCAAGAGGGTGTAACGTCCTTGGCGGGTTATGCCGATATTTTTTATAAGAATACTTTGGCATCGGGCGTAATTCCCCAAATCTCTGCCGTAATGGGACCTTGTGCGGGTGGTGCAGTATATTCTCCTGCCATTACCGATTTTATTTTGATGGTCGAAAACACTTCGTATATGTTCGTTACGGGTCCCAATGTGGTCAAAACCGTAACGCACGAAGTCGTAACTTCCGAAGAATTGGGCGGTGCTTCCACGCACTCAACCAAGTCGGGCGTAACGCATTTTTCGTGTGCCAATGAGGTTACTTGCATTAATGACATCAAAAAATTATTGTCATACATTCCTCAAAATTGCGAAGACCAAGCACCATTTTTAGCTTACGAACCAAGCAATGAAAGTAGAGAAAGTTTAGATAAAATCATTCCCGAAAATCCCAATCAGCCTTATGATGTCAAAGAAATTATCGACATTATTGCCGATGCTGATTCATTTTTTGAAGTACATAAAAATTACGCTGAAAATATCGTAGTAGGTTTCGCCCGTTTGGCTGGACGAAGCATCGGAATTGTGGCAAATCAGCCAGCCGTTATGGCGGGCGTTTTGGATATTCAAGCCAGTCAAAAAGCGGCACGTTTTGTTCGTTTTTGCGATTGTTTCAATGTACCATTATTGGTTTTGGAGGATGTTCCAGGTTTTATGCCAGGTACAAATCAAGAATGGGGCGGCATCATTACGCACGGAGCAAAACTGTTGTACGCTTTCTGTGAAGCAACCGTTCCAAGAATTACGGTAATCACCCGTAAAGCCTACGGTGGTGCGTATGACGTAATGAATTCCAAACACATAGGAGCGGATATGAACTATGCTTGGACATCGGCAGAAATTGCAGTGATGGGAGCGAAGGGGGCAGCCGAAATCATCTTCAAAAGAGAAATTGCTTCGGTAGAAAACCCCGAAGAAAAACTCCAAGAAAAGGTAGATGAATACACCGATAAATTTGCAAATCCCTATCGTGCGGCTCACAGAGGCTATATTGACGAAGTAATTATGCCTTCAGAGACTCGTCAGAAACTCATCAGAGCTTTTAAAATGTTAGAAAATAAAGTGGTGAATATGCCGAGGAAGAAGCATGGGAATATACCTTTGTGATTTGGTTAATGGTTATTAGTTAGTGGTTATTTGGAGTTCACGGATAACTATTAACTGATAACCATTAACTAATAACTAAAAACAATTACCTTTGCGGATGCAAAAAAAAGCGTCTATTTACACTCCTCAATTTTGGTTACTTTGTGTCAGTAACTTTCTTTTCTCTGCCAGTTTCCAAATGATGATTCCTGAATTGCCTGACTATCTCAAAGGGATGGGAGGCAAAGAATACATCGGTTACATCATTGCATTATTTACGCTCACGGCTGGTTTTGCCCGCCCATTTTCTGGAAAATTGACAGATACCGTTGGGCGAGTTCCCATTATGGCATTGGGTTCAATTGTCTGTTTTATTTGTAGTGGCGTTTATCCATTTGTACATACAGTTTTTGGCTTTTTGTTGCTACGATTTTTACACGGTTTTTCTACGGGAACAAAACCCACCGCAACCTCGGCTTTTGTGGCTGATACCACCCCCGAAGACCGCCGAGGTGAAGCCCAAGGAATGTTAGGCATTTTCACGGCAACGGGTATGTCTATCGGACCAATGATTGGGAGTTATTTAGTGCTTTGGACATCCATGAATTTCATGTTTTTTACCTCCTCTGCTTTTGCATTAATGTCCATTTTGATTTTATTGAATATGAAAGAAACCCTGCCCAAAGAGCAAAAACAGCCTTTTTCTTTCAAATTACTCAAAATTGGTTGGGCAGATGTTTTTGAGCCTCGGGTTTTTCCTGCTTTCTTTGTCATGTTATTGGTGTCATTTTCGTCGGGAGTGGTTTTGACCTTAATTTCAGACCAAACCAAATTATTAGGTATGACCAATAAGGGGATTTTCTTTACCATCTATACGGTTGCTTCGTTAGTGGTCAGGTTATTTTTTGCTAAAAGTTCTGATAAATATGGGCGAATTCCCATTTTGATGATTTCTTCGGGTATATTAATTGTGTCGATGATGCTTTGTGCTTTTACTACTTCCATCTGGATATTCGTTTTAGCTGCAATTTTATTTGGTTTTTCATGGGGTTTCAACACGCCAACGCTCATGGCTTGGACAGTAGATTTATCACATGAAAATTACCGAGGAAGAGCCATCGCCACCACCTATATTGCCCTCGAAGCAGGGATTGGCATTGGGGCTTTGGTGGCGGGATATTTTTACAAAGGAATTGTTGAAAATATTGCTATTTCATACTATTTATCGGCACTTTGTGCTTTGGTTTCATTGGTTTATCTATGGAAGACGCTGGTAGATTACCGTAAAACGACATAATATTATCTTTTCTCTAATTGCATTCGGTAAATAAAACGAAGGCTTATCTTCCATTCAAAATACCTTATCAAAAAGTACAATTTTCCGTATCTTATTTTTTCTCGAAATTTTTTTTGATATTTCAAGACTTTGAAGTAATTCATAAGTCTCAAAGTTATTATCCATTATTAAGAATATTTTCAACAATCTTCTTTCATTTTTCAAATAACTAATTTTTATGAATCTTTTAGCTTTATTAAAAGACAATCTCACTCCAGAGATGATTTCAAAAGCCGCCAATCTAATTGGCGAAGACCAATCAAGTACCGCCACCGCCATGAGTGGAATTTTACCAGCCGTTTTGGGTAGCGTAGTGGGAAAAGCCTCTACTGCCGACGGTGCATCAAGTATAATGTCGATGATTTCGAGTGGTGGTCATGACGGAAGTGTACTCAATAATTTGGGTGGTCTGTTGGGCGGAGGCTCAGTAACAGATAGTATGCTTTCGGGTGGGGCTGGAATCTTGTCATCTCTATTAGGAGACAAAGTAGGCGGAATAGTTAGTTTGATTTCTAATTTTGCAGGAATAAAATCAGGATCTGCTAATTCTTTAATGAGCATGGCAGCCCCTTTAGTTATGGGAATGATTGGCAAGCAAGTAAGTTCACAGGGCTTGAATGCTAAAGGATTAATGGGTTTATTATCGAGCCAAAAAGACCATATTGCAGATGCTATGCCAGCAGGATTGGGCGATAAATTAGGTGGATTATTAGGAATGGGTTCTATGTTTAGCGGAGCTTCAAACTTGATGTCGGGAATGGCTAAGGATGCTAACAAAACTGTTTCATCTGCCACAAATTATGCATCTGATGCCGTAGAAGAAGCATCAAGCGGTTTGCCAAAATGGTTGTTGCCATTGTTAATAGCAGCAGCAGTGATTGCAGGTTTATTGTATTTTATGAAAGGCTGTGGCAATAAAACGGTTGATGCCGTTACGAGTACCTTAGATTCTGCCGCTACTACTGCCACTGTAGGCATAGATTCTATGGCAAGTAAAACTGAAAGTGCAGTAACTGGTGCAGCCGATGCCTTGAAGAAACTTTTCAAATTAAAATTGCCCGATGGAACAGAGATTGAAGTGCCAGAAGGGTCATTAGAAGACCAAATTGTGAAATTTATTCAAGATGATAAGCAAGCGATTGACAAAAAAGTTTGGTTCAATTTTGACCGTCTTTTGTTCGATACAGGCAAATCAACCTTGAAAGCAGAGTCGAAAGAGCAAATTGAGAAAACCGTTTCTATCTTGAAAGTATTTCCAAAAGTAAAAATCAAAATTGGTGGTTATACTGATAATGTTGGAAAAGCTGAATCAAACATGAAACTTTCAGCCGAAAGAGCTGCCGTCGTTATGAATGCAATTGTAGCAGGTGGAATTGATAAAAGTCGCTTAGAATCAGAAGGTTATGGAGATATGAATCCAGTAGCAAGTAATGATACTGAGGAAGGAAAAGCCAAAAATCGTAGAATTGCTATTAGTGTTAGAGCGAAATAGTCGGTAACAATTGATTGGTTTTAAGGAAGGCTTCGTTCAATACGAAGCCTTCCTTTTTTATCACCTAAAAATCATTTCTCTATTTATTTTTACAAAATTAAAATTCCCCCAAAAACTATCTTCATACTTTTTTCCACCCATCGGGAAATCTGTATTTTCTAAGATTTCATTATCTTTTATTGGCGTTCCCATCCGAGTATTTGCTTCGGTGGCGTAGAAATTTAGCTTCAAATTTGCGGGAATTTCTACTTTATCTTTTCTAATGACAGCTACGATTTCAAGGCTTGATTCTGTCAAATAATAATTGTTTAGAGCTGCATGATATTTTTGAGAAACCTTGAAGTTCTTTACCTTTGAATCCTTATGTCCTCCAAAAGCTCCACCGCCCATAACGTCCTTTAAACCATCTTCGGTAAATTCATATTCATAACTCAAAACCCCCATTGTGAGCGTATCCACCTGCATTTTGCCAATTTTTGCCCCTTTCAGTTTTTTATCAATTGGTGAAAAAGAAATGTTAAAAACTGGCATTCCGTCATATTCACTAAGGTCTGTTTCTATTTGATATTTATAATTTTTGAGGTTGATTTTTTCTAAAAAATCAGGCAATTTTGTTTCTATCGTTCTGCTTACCAAATCTGCTCCATTGCCAAATTGCAGCGTTTCCCACATCTCTTTTCCTTCCGCCTTTTCGTAACGTCTGCCTCGCAAGAGTTTACAAACTTCACCCAAATTTCCTTTGTCAGGGAATGGGTATTTTTCTACTTTCAAAACTCCTTCTGTAATCTTCGCAAATCCACTATCAATTTTCAAAGTTTCACGGTAAAACCCTGTCAAATTATACGGATTTACGTTATAATTTTTTTCCAACCTTGCCAATACATAATCAATGGTTTTTCGTCCGTCACGGGCTTCAATCGTTTTGTTTTCAACCGCCTGAATTTCAAAGGTAAGAGAATCTTTTTTATCCTTAAATTCCGATAAACTCTTTCTAATTTCTTTAAAATTAACCTTTGTAATATTCAAAGTCCCTGAGGCTTGTAAAAGAACTGGATATTTTAAGATAAATTCACCTGCATCATTAGTAACTACTCCCAAAGCTGTTGTATTTGCCCCTTTTGCAGGGATTCCCACATAGACATCCGCAACGGGCAATTGAGTAACCTGATTGATAACTTTTCCAGCAATGAAAGTATAATTTTGTGCAAAAGCAGTAACGTAACTGCCTACAATAAGAAAAAGAAAGGAACAAAAATTTTTCAATGTATGAGAAGATATTTATGGTTAGTGAATTCAAAATTACTAACATTTTGAGGTATTTTAATACGCTTTTAAACCCAAAGCTTCTTTTTTAATCAATAACGTGAAATTTCCCTTGGAATTTCAGTTACTATTTAATTATTTACAGTCGAAAGAGGGAGAAAATATTTTGGAAAATAATATTTCGAAAATTTCAACCTTAATTTTCCACATAAATTTAACAAAATCATGAAAAAAATTATTGCCATTGCCATCCTTATTTGTGGGCTTTTCGTAGTATCGCCTATCGTAAAAGCACAGGACACTCCTAAGAAAGAGAAAAAAGAAAAGAAAGCTAAAACTGACGACAAAAAAGACGATGCTGCCAAAGCTGCAAAGGATGCTGAAAAAGAAGCTAAGAAAAAAGCTAAAGAGGATGCTAAAGCCGCTAAAGATGCTGAAAAAGAAGCTAAGAAAAAAGAGAAAGATGCAGCCAAAGCGGATAAAGCTACAAAAGCGGATAAAACAGTTAAGGAAGACAAATCTACTAAAAAGGAAGAAAAAGCTGATAAGAAAGAAAAGAAATCTAAGGCTGATAAAGTAGTAGAAGCGACGCCAGTAAAGGAAGAAAAAGCTGATAAGAAAGAGAAAAAAGAGAAGAAAGAGAAAACGGCTGACTCTAAAAAAGTAGAAGATAAAAACCCTACTGTGAAGCCTGAGCCTACAAAAACGGTAAAGAAAGCAGACAAAGCAACTGAAAAAGCTGCCGCTGGTGATGATAAAATTACGGGGAAAGATGATAAAGGACGTACTATTTACGAAGGTCCTCGTGGTGGTCGTTATTACATCAATTCAAACGGCAACAAGACTTATATCAAGAAAGACAATTAAGAAATGTAGCACGGGAATATTTCCCGTGAATCGGACTCCAATTCACGGGAAATATTCCGGCTGCGTAAGTCCCACGCTACGCAAAAAGCCATCAGATTTAGTTCTGGTGGCTTTTTGTTTTAGCAATACCCCATGATTTTATAAACGATATATCCCATAATTTCGTGGACAAAATGATAGGATATATCCATATTTTCCTCTCGGGGAAGAATAAGATTATTGATAGTAAAACTTCGAGCTTTGGCTATATATGCCGTTCCATAAGGCGTAATTTTTAATCCAACCTTCTCAAAGCATCCTTCCGCCCTACGTAAATGGAAGGCAGAGGTAAATAGTATGTAACGACTTCCCAATTGAGGGTTTTTCTTCAAAATTTCTATGGAGTATAAAGCATTTTCACGGGTGTTACGAGCTTTGGTTTCTAATAAAATATCTTCTTTTTTTACGCCTAATTCTTCTAAAAGTTGAGCTACTTTCAGGGTTTCGTTGATTACATCTTCTCTGATAATGATTAAATCAGTATTTCCTCCCGAAATCAAAATCTTCTTCAATTTTCCTGCCTTATACAAGCGTAAAGGTTGAATAAATCGGTCGGCAGTTTTATCAGAGAATATTTCATTTTGGGTCGATTCTTTATTCAAAATCATCCCACCCGTCAAGATTATTCCAACGTCAAAGGGTTGTGTGATACTGATAGGGTCAGTAGGAGGAATTTCCCATTGTAGCATGGCTTCGTTCGCTAAAAAACCATTGCCAAAAATCATAATTAGCCCTAATGCAATCCACAAACAGCGTCTTTTACGTTTTTGATTTTTAGAAAATATCGAAATACAGATTGTTATTACCACTAATGAAAGTGGCATGAAGACATAAAAGAGAACTTTTGAAAGGAAGTAAAACATAGGTTTAGTTATGAAATATGAATTTTTCGTGCGAAGGTTCAACAATTTAGGTTATTCTCTATGCTTTACCGAACATTGAACATCGGAAAACTAACGTCCATTTATTCAAATACCTCAATACTATTTAATTCTGGACCACCACCTGCATTGCCAGAACCTGCTACGGTATAAATTTTCTTTCTAACCACAACTGCCCCCGTACCGTGTCTCCCTTTATTGAGATTAGGCAACTTTCGCCAAGTCATTTTCTTGGTGTCTAATGCTTCTACTTCCGAATGAGCCTCTTTTTGTCCAGTTTCGCCACCCATAATAATTAGTTCATTACCTAAGGCTACGGCAGAATTTCCTGCTCTTGGCGTAGGTAAATTGAGTGATTCGGGCAAGGTTGTCCAAGTTTGAGTTTTGAAATCATAGACATCAACGGCGGGTTCGGTCAGTTGAAAAACTTTATTGATTTTTGCCGAAGAACGTCTGCCTCCTGCCACATAAATTTTATCATTGACAATGGCGGCACTCACGTGGTCACGGGCGTGAGGAGCATCTGCGAGCCTTTTCCACGTATGCGTTTCTGGGTCATATTCATCTAACCACGCCACATGACCGTCCCAATGCCCATCTTGAATGCCACAAACCACATAAAACTTGTTTTTATAAAGTACCAAACCAGCAGAACCACGCAATCTATCCGTAGGAATGTCGTTACTTTTTCGCCATTCTTGTTTTTCGAGATTGTAAATATAGATACTTTTTACGGGAGTTTCGTGCGGATATCCACCTTCAAAAGCCCCAATGACATAGACTTCACCTTTGTAAGTACCCGCCTGCAAGTGGTTGAATTCCAAGGGAGTATTAGGCGTTTTAGTCCATGTGTTTTCTTTAATATCGTAAATGTCAGTAGGTTTGATGCCTCTACCACCAAACAAAATCAATTTATCACCCACAGCCGCCAAAGTATTTTCATGGCGATTGGTGCAGTTGTTGATTGGCGATAATGTTTGCCATGTTTGGGCGTAGATTGTTGTAATATTGGCGATTAGGAAGGTTGTTATTATGAGGATTTTCATGTTATATTTTGGGTAAATAACGGTTTTCTGAAATATTATCAATCGTAAATCTCTTTTCTATGTGCAATTTGAAGTACAAGGACTATTAAAACCTCCTCTTCAATGGTATATATGGCTCTATAGTCGCCAACTCTAATTCGATAAAGTGGTGAGTCAAAAGGGTTATTTTCTAATTCAAAATTAGTCAATTGCTTATAACCGTTTGGTTTAGGGTTTTGCTCTAACTTTTCAATTTTAGAAACTATTTTCTGTGCTATCTGCTTTGGTAGCTTTTTAAGTTGTTTTTTTGCTCTTTCTGAAAAATCTATTGAGTACATATTTGATTATTTTTTTTCAAAAAGTTCTTTCTTCAAATCTTTCAATGATGTTCTTGGCTCATTATAAGCATCAACTGCCTCCAAGGTATCTAATAAATCTTCAAAGAAAACTTGCATCTGCTTGTTTTTGAGGTCAAGCTGAACCGCTACTTTCTGACCTGAATTGTCAGTTAAGTAGTTTATGTGTTTTTTAAGTGTTGTTGCCGTCATGTCTTTTTTTGGTTTAAAAATATACAATCCAATCATTTATTTTCAATTAAAATAATCTAAAACTCAATCCCAAACCGCTCCCCCAAACTCTTCAAATCATTCACCACAGGTTCTAAAAGGGTAATTCCCTCAGTTCTACGTTGGGCTTCAATTTCTCTTTCGGGGTCGCCTGGTACTAATACTTTTTGTCCGTCAATGGCTGGGGCGGCGTGAAAACGGTCAATCCATCTGTCCATATCTGCCTTAAAATCTGCCGCTGGTCGGAAGCCGTCAATTCGCATGGCACCCAAAAAATGTCCCGTACCTTTGCCCACTTGTTCGCCCGCTGCCATAAACCCTGCCGTAGCAAAAGGAGGAACCCAAGGTCCAAAATTCGCACCCGAAAGTACGCCCGAGAATATATCCACAATAGCCCCAAGTCCGTAACCTTTGTGCGAACCATGCTCACGGTCGCCCCCGAGTGGAAGTAAAGCACCACCATTTTTCACGGCATTTGAGTCGTCTGTGGCGTTGCCATCTTTGTCTTGAACCCAACCAATTGGAGCGGGAGAGCCTTTTCTTTGGAGAATTTCCATTTTGCCATACGCTACGGCGGTACTCGCAAAATCTGCCACAAATGGCGGATTCTTTTCGGCTGGCACGGCAACAGCAATGGGATTAGTACCCAATAATTTTTCTTTCGAGAACGTAGGCGTAACCAGCGGAGCAGCATTAGTCATTGCCCAACCAATCATATCATTTTCCAAAGCCATCATCGCATGAAAACCCGCAATGCCAAAATGGTTAGAATTTTGAACCGAAATCCAACCCGAACCTACATTATTAGCTTTTTGCATGGCTACATTCATGGCAAAAGGAGCAACTACCAAGCCTAATCCTTTATCGCCATCAATGACGGCAGTAGAAGGGGTTTCGTGAATAATTTTGATATTTGGCGTTGGATTTAATCTTCCATTATCGTACAAACGCACATATCCACTCAAACGAGCCGTTCCGTGCGAGTCCACACCACGCAAATCTGCGGAAATTAAAACCTTGGCAGCAAGGGCGGCATCCGCTTCTGGACAACCAATTGCTAAAAAAACTTTTCGGATAAAATCTTGTAAATAACTATATTCGTAAATCATAATTAGTTTTTGAAATTTCTATTGAGTAAAATTACAAATAAGTTTTGATTTGGGGAGGGTAAAATTGGAATACTGATTATACAGAGGCTTCGCAATGTGATCGCCGACTAACCGTACAGATTTAAAAGATCTTTAAAATCATATTTTCTCATTAAAAGCGTTTATAAAAAATACAGTATTTATCAAATTTGTAAGATTTCTAACTCAAAGTCAATAATTATTTCTCCTTCCGCCACGAAATAAAACAACCATGTAATCTCTTGAAAAACTTGCTCAATCTTTCTGCGTTTTGTCTCATTTTTATTTGTTCATCCTTGATACAAATAGATACACCTTTACTTGCACAAACTCGCCCAAAAACCGTTGTAAAACTCCCAAAAGTGGGTAGAGATACATTGTATGTCAATATTTCAAACAATGAGAAAATTGAGATAAAGCGTAAAATTGTGGGCAATACTAAAACTATCATTGATAAAAAAGTCCACGAGTATAGATCATATCGTATAGAATTCAAGAATCCGAAGAATGTATCACTCAAATTGAAAGTGGAAGATTTACTACCTTCTACCAAAGACCCCGCCGTTGAACTCGAAATTGTAGAAAGTTCGGATGCTGAAATGGATTTCACCCGTGGACGTTTGACTTGGAATTTCAGGCTCAAACCGAAAGAAAAGAAGATTCTGGAAGTAAAATACAATGTAATATACCCTAAAAACAAAGTCATAATTAGTATCGAAAATGTCCTTCAACTACAAGCAAATATCCGCAAAGCTGTTTAGTTTTTTTGTCAAAGGTTTACTTTTGCTCGCTCCCGTTTACATCACGGGTTACATTATTTTCAACCTTTTAGACTCGCTCGACCAAAATTTTTACTTCTATTTTAGGGGTACTGGCTTATTATTGATGGTTGCCATCATTATGATTGTTGGCTTCTTGGGTTCAACATTTATTTCCGTGCCTGTGCTTCAAATTTTTGAAGATACACTTGCCAGATTGCCCTTAGTTCGGTTGATATATTTTTCATTAAAAGACCTTGTTGAAGCATTTGTAGGGGATAAAAAGAAGTTTAATCAGCCCGTGAGGTTTATGTTAAATAAAGAAAATGGGATTCAAAAGATAGGCTTCATCACTCAAACCGATCTTAATTTTGTTGATATTGAAAGTGATTTTGTCATGGTTTATTGTCCCCATTCTTACGCTTTTTCGGGAGAAATGTTTATTGTGCCAGCGAATAGTGTAACGCCTCTGAATATGCCAACTTCTGATGTGATGAAAATGATTATTTCGGGCGGAGTTTCATTGAGTCAGGAAAAGGTTGGAGAAAAAGATTAAGAGCGAAATGTAGGGATGCAGGAATCGAGGGGAGAAAAAAAAGACTAATAATTAAAATTTAAAAAACTATAAATAACCATGATTTACTGGCTAATAATTCCCATTGGGATACTTATTTTAGCGATTCGAGATGTTTTACAGAATCGTCACACCATTCAGCACAACTTTCCCGTAATTGGTCATTTACGTTATATGCTTGAAAAAATTGGTCCAGAAATTAGGCAATATTTAGTAGCTAATAATCGGGAAGAATTACCCTTCAATCGTGGTGAACGAGCTTGGGTTTATGCCTCTTCCAAGCAAGAAAATAATCTACAAGGCTACGGCTCTGACCAAGACTTTAATTCGGTTGGATATATCTTCATCAAGCACGCCATGTTGGGGCATCGTTTACCCGAAAATCATCCCAATAAAAAAGATCCAAGTGCCATTCCATGTGCCAAAACTATCGGCGAATATCACAAACGTAAACGACCTTATAAACCATTTTCAGTGGTAAATATTTCAGGGATGAGTTTTGGCTCTTTATCTGCAAAAGCCATTGAATCGCTCAATAAAGGAGCTTTAAAGTTTGGGTGTTATCATAATACAGGCGAAGGTTCGCTTTCTCCTTATCATAAATACGGCTCAGATGTTATTGTAAATATTGGTACGGCATATTTTGGCGTTCGGGATGAAGAAGGTAAATTTTCGATGGAAAAACTCATGAAAATGACTACTGAAAATCCATTCGTCAGAGCCTTAGAATTGAAACTTTCTCAGGGAGCTAAACCAGGAAAAGGTGGTGTTTTACCAGCGGCAAAAATTACGCAAGAAATAGCCGATATTCGTCATATTCCAATGGGTAAAGATGCTATTTCTCCTGCCTTTCATTCGGAGTTTTCCAATATTCCAGAAATGGTACATTTTATAGAATCAATGGCTGAAAATACGGGTTTGCCCGTAGGCATAAAATCGGCAATTGGTAAAATGGAAATGTGGGAAGAATTGGCTCAATATATGGTAAAAACTGGCAAAGGTCCTGACTTTATTACGATTGATGGAGGTGAAGGTGGCACGGGTGCAGCTCCACACGCCTTTGCTGACCACGTATCTTTGCCTTTCAATTATGGTTTCACGAAGGTGTATAAAATCTTTCAGAAATATGATTTAGCAGACAAAATTATCTTCATTGGTTCTGGGAAATTAGGCTTTCCAGAAAAAGTCGTGATGGCATTTTCTATGGGTTGTGATTTGGTGAATGTGGGTAGGGAATCAATGCTTTCTATTGGCTGTATTCAAGCCCAAGTTTGTCATACCAATAATTGTCCCTCAGGAGTGGCAACTTCTAAAAAATGGCTACAAAATGGCATTGACCCAACCTTGAAAAGCGAGCGTTTTTATAACTACGTAAAGAATCTGAATAAAGAAGTTCTTGAAATTTCCCACGCTTGCGGCTATGAACACCCTTGTCAGCTTACTATGCACGATGTAGATATGGTGATGGGTGATAACAACAAAACTCATTCATTATCAATTACTTATGGGTATAACAAAACAGTTGTTCCATTTGAGGGAGTTCAGAAATTGTTGGATAGTCCTTATTTGGGAGGAGGGAAAGTTGGACAATATCAGTAAATAATTAACTACTATCACCAAAAATAAAAGCCCGATTCTGAACCAGAATCGGGCTTTTATTTTCCAAATATCAAACATCAAAACTACTTCTGAACACTATTCGCTTTCACTCTAATTGCCTCCAACACTTTGCAATTTTGTGTACATTCGCCTTCTTGGTTGAGCGTAAAGCGGTTATTGTCGCTGTCTGAAACGTTATATTCTTTAGTCATATCAGAAAATTTTACTTCTTTAAATGAAAATGGAAGAATCTTTGCATTGAATTTATTGATAAGTCCTACTTGATTTTCGCCTTTTGAAGCTACTGCCAAACCATTTTTAAAATGTTCGATTGATTCATAATCAGGGGTAACTTGTACCTTCCCTCTTGGGTCTAAGTAGCCGTACTTTCCGCTTTCGTGTTGCACTAAATAGTAATCTTCCGAAGGAGGTAAAATTGCCTTGAATTGACAGCGAGCTAAGTATTTTCCCGTTGTATCCAGCGTTCCCCAAAGTCCATTTTGCCTGACAATAAAGAATTGATGCTTGCTCACGGCTTGCACAAAATCAAAAGGTTCTGGCGTGATTACCTTGAAATCATCACCTCTGACCAACATAAATTTTGCTCCCTTATTCTTTTCTTCATTCCGATAAGCACGTACAACAATACAATTATGCACCATCGAATCTGTAACAGTATAGTTGATTTTTCCAGCATCTGGATATTTTGTGATGGGTAAAATGACCGTGCTACCATTTACGTCAATCACTTTATCAGCCTTGCATGGACTAATTCTTTTTCCTTTTTCATCCAAATTGCAATTGACGGCTTCTTTTACTACTAATAGCCCTTTTTTGTTGATTTTTCCAACGGATTCGTATTCCAAAGGAATTATTTCATTACCTTTTAGATTGATAAAACCGAACTTAATTCCTTTGCCTACAATGTCTTTACTTACAGGTACTAAATCAAATTCTCCAATTGCACCTATGGTATTAAATTGTGGTTCAATTACTGTTTTTAAGTCTTTGTCAATCAATCCAAATTGATTATTTTCTCCTTGAATTATACCCATGCCACGAGCATCAAAATCACTGATTTGCTTGTAAATTTTACTAACTCTAAAATCATTAATATTGATTAATTGTTGCTTCGTTTCACTAATACCTTTTACAAATCCGTAAATATCAACGTCCGTAATGACATTAAATTCAGGTTTCCAAAGGATTTCACCGTTAGAATTTACTAAACCTACTTTCTTATTTAAGTAGATTTTGAATAAATTATCTCTGCCCGAAGGTTCAATTAAGTCATAATTTGCATCAGCGATTGCTCCTTCACCCAATTTGAAAATACCCCATTTGGCATTTACTTTTACGGCTAAGGTATTGTCATTCAATACAATAATATCATCATAAAGTGCTGAAACGGTTTTCAATGTTTTATCAAAATTATTATCAATTAAAGCCATTGAGTTATTTCTGAATTTTACTAAACTCAGACCTTTTGAAAGTGCTTTGGCATCAACGATATTCTGAAATTCGTCACTTTCATTGCCAATGGTATTGATAAAAAGCCAGTTCTGACGTTTCACTAAGGCTTTTCCTTCATTATAAGGTTCAGCTTTTTCGTATTGACAGGCAATGGCTTCGTCTCCACACAAGTTTAAATATCCCCAAACGCCATCCTTTTTTATCCGAGAAAAACCTTGTTTATAATTCTCCACAAAACCGTAGCGAACATTATTACGAAGCCTATCCAAAGGAAAAGCCAGTACATCACGTCCATCCAAATCTTTACTTGGCACAAGTCCCACGCCAGATTTGTTGTTGAAACAAGTCACAGTATTCGCATTTTTGGTCGGGTCAGATGGGGTTTTGGAAGCCTCAACTTTGAGTTTTGGTAAATCGTCCTGTAGTTTGGGCTTTTCAAGTTTCGCTGAAGGTACTTGCTGATTGAATTTGAACATTCTATCAGGCTCATTTTTGGCATCAATAGCAGCTAATTGATTAGAAAAGGCGTTGGCATAGCCTGAATATGCCAGCAAGCTGATTGCTAAACATAGATGTTTCATAATTTCTATGGATTATTAAGTAAGGGAATTCCCCAAAATAATCTGTTCATTTTTCGTGCCAAAATAGCATACACGAGCAAAAAAAATTGGGGATTTGGAATTTTGCCTTATAATCCTCTGGCGGGCAGATTTCAGCATTTATCAAACTTGGCGAGCGTTTGATACTTATATTTTCAAAAATAACTGAAAGTTTTATAATAACCTAATTTTAAGGTCTTAATATTGACGAAAAGGCATTAATTTGAACTACTGTACGTTAATCCTATGGTGGCGTTAGTTTGAGCATTTTGAATTCCGACTACATTAAAGTTTTCATAAGTGTTTTCAAAAGAAACTAAAAAAGCGAAATGTTTTCCTACTTTATAAGTTAAACTTGATAAAGAATTCCAACGGTAATAATTATCATTCAGGGATGGCTGTAAGAATGCCACGCTTTGTAGGTGCATTTTATTAGGAATTATTTCGTAGATTAATTTCAAACGTGTTGAATTTCTGAAAACATCTCTATCTTGTTTAATTTCAAAATCCGTTACTTCCTTCACTAAAGCGTTGGTTATACTTAGTTTGAAACGAGATTTGGAATTTTTTTTGCCACCAAATATCTTCCACCCTACACCCAAACCAACATTATATCGAGTAAGTATTTTACGAAGATTGCTTTGTTCAAACCCTCCAAACATTAGGATATAAACATTGCTTTGAGCATAAAATAAAGTTGAATTTAAGTCAAGGAACAATTCCCTTTCTTGTAGTACATCGGAGGTAGTTCCGTATTGAAACTTTGGCGTTGTAAAGAATCCAAAAATAGATTTATGGGATTCAAAACTAAGCGTTGTTCTCAGGTTCAATAGTTGCCTATTTACGTTTCCAGAACTGCTTGTGCCATCCAATCCTATGCTATAAAACCATTTTGGTAGAGAATTATTTTTAATAATCGATTGAAATGTAGTTTCATCATCACTTTTGATAGAGTCAGTTTTGATAGAAGTATTTTGCGGTACTTGCGTGCTATCGGGTGTTTGGGCTACGATATTATACGAAATGAAAAATAGTGATATTAGGAAAAAGGAAATTTCTTTCATGAAATTATTTGCTTACAAGTGGATGAACAAAGATAATAACTTGATTGAATTAAAAATAAGTTTGGAAATCATTTGTTTGTTTATTTTGATGATAAATAACTGACAATCAAATAATTGAAACTTTAGTTAGCCTTCAAATTTGAAATCTAAACCCCAAACCTATAAACCTAAAACCTCTATACATTTTGTTCTCTTAGCCTGTTGTACTATTTTTGAGATAGAATTTATTAATATTTTTGTCTTACCATATTTTAAATATTTTTATTTGAAATAGCCAGTAGAGATAAATTTTCAAGCGGTTTGCCGCCCGACGGTACGCCGTCCGATTCAAATTTTCAAATTTTCA
>JANPGQ010000301.1:0-8103 GCA_031423975.1 Cytophagales bacterium
TAAAGGAAAAAAACCTTGGGTGATGGTATCTAAAAAAGTTGTTTTGTCAGATTTATAAATATTGCAACCAATACACGCCAAGGCTAAATTGTGTGGACTATCTGTGCCATTTTTAGATTTTGGAATGATATGTTCAATAGAAAAAGGCTCAGTAGAAAAATCTGAGGGACATTTACAGTATTCACAATATCCGTTTGCACGTTCAAAAACAAGTTTTTTCGTAGCTGATGAAATATAAGCCCTACCCATTTTTTTGATTTATGCCTAATTGATTCATCAGTTCTCTTACTGATACATTACGCACTTGGGCAAGTGCCGTCATATATTTCAGCCGACTTACATTTAGTTTTTCGATTTTTTCGACCAAAATGCTTAATTCTACATATTCTTGCTCAGTAATATTACCGTCTGAATGTTTTTGATTGAGTAATTTAAACCGTAAAGTGTCTTGAAGAGAAAGGCTTTTATTGATTTTTTCAAGCAAAAAGGCTTCTTTTTTTTGCTTGTCTGGGGTACTTCTTCTTGCTCTAAGCGAGACAATATTAGAGATAAAGGTGTCCAACGAGCGGTTATCCAACCGTTCGACCTCATGAAAAAGTGTTGTCATTGAAGTCTGCATATTTGTATCTTAATTTTGAGCAATTTACGAAAATAATGTGGGGCTTACAAGGTGATTTTTAGACATAATTCTCGTGCATAAGCTCAATACTTAACTTTCTGACGGCTTCTTACATCTTATGAAATGAAAGTTTTTAATTTCTCCAATAAGTTAAGACTTGAATTTTGTTACTTTCCCACGGCATTACTTTTAAAAGATTATCCCTAATTTTATCATAAATTTCATTGCTTGTTTGAACTTCAATTGTAAAAATTGATTTGTTTGGTCTTGGTACAAATCCTATTAAATATTCATTTTCATTTTTAGTAATTTTTTCTAAAATAGTGGCTACATAATTCTCCGCCTTTATGAAATCTGTTATGTTATCATCCTTTTGAATTATTATAGTTCCGATACCATCATGTTCAAGCGTATTATTTTGATAACATAATAAGTTTGAATCATTTTTATGAAGTGATAGAAAGTCTAAAAACTCCTGTTTTTTATTCCAAATTAGCAATTTTACGAAATAATTTATTGGGTACTTTTTATGAGCATCCAATAATTGGGTTGTGTCGAAAGTATAATAAGCATAGCTCCCAAGAACATCTGTATTTATGTTGCCACGACTTGGATAAACAACTATTTGGACACTCTGGACTTCCTTACCTTTGAGAAGAAAAATATCTAACCAATTGTTTTCTCCAATCTCCTTTGTTTTATTGCCAACTTTAAACGTTTTCAAAACGTTTGATACATCAGTCTTGTTATCACAGTAAAAACTGAATCTTTTATTAATTTGTGTCTTATCCAGATATTAGTTACACAAATAATTTTGAGACTGTCATTTTGAGAAATTTTATTGAACAACAGATTATTCTGTGCATAAATTGAGGATTGAGCTAATAGAATTAGAATGATTAATTTTACTTTCATTTTTAAATTTAGTTAAAATTTCATAAAAAAATAGATTACAATTAATTTTGAATAGTTTGCTTATGCAAGTATTGGTGGTCAGATATATAAGAATGTCGGAGAATTATCCCCCAAAAACACTCTCCCAAATCACCCCATAAACATCCGTAGCCAAAATCTCTTCTTTTGCTAATTTTGTATCAGAAATCAAGATTGGATAGAATTCTTTGGGGGCGGCAATTCCTCCGTGCGACCCTTTTACTAAACTGGCATCCAAAGGAATTACGTCCATTAAATATCTGAACCCCAATAGTTTACGGGCTAATTTGTACCCTGCTCGCAATTTAATCAAGGGATTTTTGGGGTTCATAAACATCTCAACAGGGTCATAGCCAGGTTTCTTGAAAATCTCGACCAAACGGGCATAATCGGGAGCAAGGTTATCGTCAAACCAGAAATAATAAGTAAACCAACTGTCGGCTTCTGCTACTACCACCAAATCGCCCGAGCGTTCGTGGTTGAGGTGGTGCTTTTTCTTGCCTTCTTCATCCAAAACCATCGCAATGCCTTCGGTATTTTCCAAAATACTTTTTACTTGTGCCAACTCACTCGCATCGTTCACATATACGTGAGCAATCTGGTGGTCTGCGGTGGCGAAGGCTTTGGAAGCACCGCAATCCAAGAGTTCTAAACCCTGTTCGATACGGATAGAAATTAAATCATTTTCCCTCAGAATCCGATTAATGTGTATCGGGCGATTGACGTTGTTGATACCATATTCCGACAATAATATTACCTTGGCATTTTGGGCTTCGTAATGTCTGACCAAACCTTCCACTAACTCATCAATTTCCTTTAATTCCTTACTAATCTTCTGAAAATCAACGCCATACTTTTGTAAACAATAATCTAAATGCGGCAAATAAATCAGAGAAAGCGTTGGATTATGGGCTTTATCAACCCAAACCGAAGCATCAGCAATCCACTTGGAAGACTTAATATTGGCATTGGGTCCCCAAAAACTAAAAAGTGGAAATGTGCCAAATTCTGCTTGTAATTTATCCCGTAAATCTGCTGGATATGAATAACAATCGGGAGCTTTTACACCATCGGCGTGATATTGTGGGCGAGGCGTTACCGAAAAATCAGCCGATGAATACATATTATACCACCAAAACATTTTGGAACAGGTAAAGTCTGGATTTTTCTTTTTGGATGCTTCCCAAATCTTTTCACCTTGCACCAATTTATTAGATTGCTTCCAAAATTTCACTTCCGAGTCCTCACGGTCATACCAACCATTACCCACAATTCCGTGTTCATCAGGCAGTTTTCCCGTCAAATATGTACTTTGCGAAGTAGTAGTTACGGCAGGTAAAACAGGCTTAATCAGGCTCAAATGATGTTCTGAGAGATATTTTTTTAAAAATGGCGTATGTTCGCCAATGACACTCGTGCTGAGTCCAACGATATTGATAACTACGGTTTTTTGCATATATGTAGTACGGACGGTTCGACGATTCGACAGCCTTGTCCGTATTTTTTTAATAAAATAACACACAGACAGGGCTGTCCGTGCTACACATTTCTCTCACAATCGACTCATTAAGAGGAATTTGAAACTCCGCTGGCAATACGCCCCAAGTGTAAGTTTCTATTTCCAAATGATTGGTAAAAGGTTTTTGTTTCTGGATATTTAAAGTCTTCACAATCTCGGATTGCGTTGAGGATAATAAATTATATTTCTCTAAAAACAATGGCACATGAAAATGTACTCGCCATTCTGAATATTTGCCCACCTCAAAGGCATCCAAGGCGGGTTTTAAATCTCTAAATTTTTCAAACGAACCATCCGTTTTTCGGGCAATCACTTGATGTAAATAAGTAGGTTCGTCATATTGAGTAATTGCCTCAAATTTTGCCAATTCATCAACGCTAAAATCAACTTTCAGAGCCGAACTAATTTGTATTTTTCCAACACGAATATCTTCCGAAATTAATTTATCTACAACTTCTTGCGGCTCTTCATAGCTCACGCCAAAATGACAAATATCAAAACATAACTGAACATGAGTACGAATAATTTCTTGGGAATCTGATTTAGAAAAACCTTTCGCCATAAAATTTTTTTCACCCATAGGTAAGAGAATATTATTGTACCAATCAATAAATTCTGAGGAATTTTCTAAAATCCCATCGGGTTCAGGTTCAATGTCGATATGAAGAATTTTGTTAGTTTTATCTCTAATAATCAATAAGTTATCAACTACTGAAAGGATATTCTGCGTGGCTATCTTAGTAGCATTGTTTAATTCATCATTGGTATTCCACCAAAAACGATAAGAAAGTGGAGAGGTTGATATTCCGCCTTCGGTCATGGATTCGGGCAGTATTTTAGCCAAAATCTCAAACATTCTATTGGTATAATCAACTCGTTCCTGAGTAGTCCAGTCAGGGGCGTGAACTTGATCTTTTACCACCACATCATGAAATCCGCCGTAGGGAAAACCATTCATTGTGAATACATAACAATCATTTTCAGTAAGCCAATTTTTGAATATTTCCAAGTTCTGAGGTTCTGACAAATCAAAACTCGCTTGGTTGGCAAGTCGCAAACCAATACCCATCGGTGCATCGGGGCAAACGTTTTTTTTGATGTCAGGAATGTTCTTTTTTAGTTCCGAAAAATGCTCCTGCCAGCCTTCGCCCGTGTGGATGTTGGAGCAATAAGTAAGGTGTCCGTATGGGGTTTTCATATTTTAGTTTTGTCTATTGCTCAAAATATCCACTGCCTTTTTCACTAATTCAAAATCAATTTCATGTACTTCAATCCCTTTGCCCAAAGACTGCAAAATAGTGATGGTCAGTTGTCCGCCGAGGTGTTCTCGGAATTCATTGAGTCCTTTCCAAAGGTTGATTTTGTCATTTTCAGCTAATGCTTCGTGATAAATTTTAAAGCCTAATGTTTCCAAAGTCATCAAAATTCTTTCCAGTTCATCGGCGGTGAGATTATTTTTTAAGAATGAATAAACGGCATCCAAAGCAATACCAATGGCTACGGCTTCTCCGTGACGGATTTCAAAATTGGTTAAATATTCTAATCTATGAGCCGCCCAATGTCCAAAATCCAAAGGACGAGCCGAACCCATTTCGAAAGGGTCACCGCTTGAAATATGTTGCAAATGCAATTCAGCACAACGCACAATTTGCTTTTGCATAACCGCTTCATCACGCTCTGCAAGGGCTTTGGCATGGGCTTCTAACCATTCAAAAAAGGCTAAATCTTTAATGAGAGCCACTTTTACTGCTTCAGAAATTCCCGAACGCCAATCTCTTTCTGAAAGTGTTCTTAGAAAATTATTATCATTAAAAACGGCAACGGGTGGCGCAAAAGTGCCTAAAAAATTCTTTTTATTGAAGAAATTAACGCCATTTTTTACCCCAATACCCGAGTCATTTTGTGACAATACCGTTGTAGGTATGCGAATATGTTTCACGCCCCGATGGGCAATGGCAGAAGCATAACCGACCATATCCAAAAACGCACCACCCCCAATGGCAGCCACAAAAGAATGACGGTCGATGCCGTTATCGTCGATGGCTTGCAGAGTTTGAGCTAAATATTGAGGGTCGTTTTTAACTTGTTCGCCACCCGCCAAAATCAGGATTTCGGAAGATAATTCGATGGCATTTTGATGAGCGAAATATTGCTTAATCTGTTCCGATAAATGTGGATGAGCCGTAGCAACGCCCTCATCAATCAGAAATAGAATTTTTTTACGAAAATCAGTATTACCGTATTGCTGCAAGAAATCAATTAAAGTGGTATTTTCAGGTGAAAATAAATTTTCAGTAAAAATAATATTGTACGAAAATTGTACCTGAAAATTTTGATGGAGTATGGTCATTGAATGTTTGTAAATTAAAAAACTATGTTACTGCAAAATACTTTCCAATCTGCATTGAAATTGGTAGTAAAATTAAAACACAAATTGCTATCTGCCAGTTTCCCGAAGCGGCTACCCAAGCGGCATCCATCACAATTAAAGATAATACTCCTGCCTTGACGGCTTTACCAATATTGCTTCCTACGGGAGAGACTATTGCTTGTATTAAAGGTTTGAAAATCAAGAATATATGCAATAAAATAAACAGAATTGCTAACGTAATATTTCCTAACGAATAAGCCACATATACTTGAAATATACTGACAAGGGCATACAAAAATCCTGCAAAATAAAGGTGATTTTTATTGCCTCCATGCACCTCACCACGGCTAATCATGGTGATTGCGGATATGTAAATGATGGGTACAATGCTCACCCACCACCACTCATATACGGACGAGTTGATGATGGAAATTCCTAATAAGAGATTTACCCCTCGGCAAAGACCCATATTTATCGGTCCGAAGAGGTTATTGTGTTTCCCGAACCGGTCATAAAATAGGGCTAAAATACTGATGATAATTGTCAAAACTCCACTCATTTGGCTGACCATAAAAGCAGTCAATATTCCGACTAATAATAGGCTGATTCCTAAAATGGTGGCATTTTGTTTGCTCACTCTGCCACTTGGAATGGCTCTTTCTGGGCGTTCGATGGCATCTAATTCTGCATCAAAAACGTCATTAAAAACAACACCTCCACCGTATAGTCCAACGGTGGAAATTGACAATAATATGGCATTGCCCCAAAGGAAATTATCGGTGGTAAAATGTAGTCCTGCTATTGCCATTCCTGCCAAAATATCGGCAAAAGCAGTTACTAAATTGGCAGGACGCATGAGTTGTAGGTAGGATTTCAAGTTTTTTTGGATTTTTAATGTCAAGAAATCACCATCGAATTTTTATCAATTCTCGGTTGCTGTCCTCCTCTGAGGATTGTATTCCCGTTGAATTTTAAACTACGGTCAATTTCTTTCACCGTCTCAAAATCTTCTATGTTTATTTGTCCACTTTGAGCAAAGGCGGTGATGGCATTTTGATAAGTTACCAAGCGAATATCTTCATCAGAAATTCCTCTAATTTTCATCAAAGCCGCTGTTTTGGGGACTGCCAAAGGGTCTGAAATACCCCAATCTGCGGCAGAATTGACCATTATTCTTTCTGAACCGTATTGTTTTACAATTTCTACCATGCGTTCATTACCCATTTTGGTAAAGGGATAAATGGTGAATGCGGCATAAAACCCTTGTTCCAAAACACTTTTTACCGTCTCTTCATTATTGTGGTCAATAATCACCATCTGTGGGTCTAAGCCATGTTCGAGGGCGATTGCCATGCTGCGTTCTGTCCCTCTTTTTTTGTCTCGATGGGGTGTGTGAACTTGCACGGGCAGACTGGCTTCTTTGGCTAATTCCAATTGCAAACGATAATATTTTTCTTCGGCAGGGGTTTGGTCGTCAAAGCCGATTTCGCCAACACCCACTACACCTTCTTTATACAAGTATAAGGGCAATACCTCCATTACTTGCTCAGCGAGGGCTTCGTTATTGGCTTCTCGTGAATTTAACCCAATGGTACAATAATGTTTTATACCAAATTGAGAAGAACGAAAACGTTCCCAACCGACCAAAGTGCTGTAATAATCTTTGAAACTTGAAAGTCCCGTGCGAGGTTGTCCTAACCAAAAGGCAGGTTCAATCAAGGCAACTACACCCGCATCTGCCAAAGCCTGATAGTCGTCGGTGGTGCGGGAAACCATGTGGATATGAGGGTCAAAAAATTTCATATCTTTGATATAATCCATGAAATTACTTTCTACTTGGTTGGCGGTATGTAATTCTTCCTGCGAGCCTTCAAAATGAGAAGGATTTTGAGGAATGTTATTTTCTGTTTGACACATATTTCAATTTTATAATGTACTTCAGGCTTTAGCCTGTACTTTTTACTAAACAAAACAGGCTAAAGCCTGTGCTACTATTATCATTCCAAATCCTTCCAAGTCAATTGAGTAATATCAAAAGCCAAATCCTTCTGTTTTATAACCAATAAATTTTTGGCTTCTTGATTATTAGATTCTTTACAAACCAATGCCGCAGCCTGTTGGTTTTGGATGTTTTCTGAGTTGAAAAGTTTAGAAATATCTTCCAGAATTGCGGGCGTGATGAATTTACTCACTAATCGCCAAACTTGCGAAGGAATTGTGCGGTGGGCAGCCCAACGTTCATGAGCGAAATCTGAAAGAATATTGGCTAAATTTTGATTGGCTCTTTCATCCAAATCCTTAATCAAATGGATTGGTTTGTCATTGAAAATACACTTTAAGACCAACTGATTCCAAGCCGATTCCGAGAAGTATTTTGCGGGGTAAGGATTATAAAAAGCAATGGCATCAAAAACAGAACCCATATTGGAGCGAACTGCCTCTGTGGCTCGGTAAAGCCATTTTTCAGGATATTTAAGGTACGGAAGAGCCGTGTAAAGGGCTACAGCTTCGTTGATTTCGGCAGTTTCAAAAAGCGTTTCGATGGTCTGACAATAATCTTCTTCGGATGTGTTTTGAACATTCGTCAATAACAAAACCCTCACTACACGGTCGAGTGTCCAGATTTGTTTCGGTCGGCGTTCCGATTCTATAAGGTCGGCG
>JANPGQ010000302.1:0-6166 GCA_031423975.1 Cytophagales bacterium
CTCCTACAATCGTAATTACGCCCGTTCCTGCACCACCCACACATGAAGGCGTTGCAGATGAAAGTGTTGGTTTTGGAGCAACCGTTACTATCATTTCATCATAAGAAGTACAATTTCCAGATGCTCCAATTGTCCAGCGGTATGTATAAGTACCTGCCAATAAACCTGTTACGGTAGTGGTTGGAGAATTAACATTGGTAATTACCTCTGGTGAACCTACTGGTCCTGCCACTTTTGTCCACGTGCCAGTTCCAACAGTAGGTGTATTTCCTGCCAAAGTCAAGGTTGAACCTTCGCAAATCGTCTGATTTGTTCCTGCTAATGCTGGAGTCGGTGCTGCAACAATATTTATGGTAACTTCATCAAAAGAAGTTTGGCAATCATTCGAAGAGTTTACGCCCGTTGTAACTGTCCAACGGAAAACATACTGCCCTAAATCAGTTCCAACCACTTGCGATGTTGGTGAATTTGGTGATAAAAAAACTACATTAGGATTTGAAGCTGGTTTAGATATTTGTGTCCAAGTTCCCGTTCCTGCCGTTGGCACAGAAGCACTTAGATTCACTGGCGAAAACTGACAAACAATTTGATCAACCCCTGCATTGGAAGTGCTTGGGATAGCTAAATTATTGATAATCACGGTATCACGAGAAATACATATTCCAGAAGTAATTGTCCATATATACTTATAAATGCCTGGTGAAAGACTTAATGTTGTAGTTGCAGGACTTGTTCCAGCGGCGGGTGAAAATACTGAATAAGGCGAATCAGATGTTTTTGACCACGAACCCGTACCTACCGTCGGCGTATTTCCATTAATATTTGCGGCTGTTGCATTACAAATAATTTGGTCAATTCCAGCATCCGAAGTTGTTGGAGCAGGGTCTGGTACGTTTACCGTAACATCATCAAATGAAACCGTACAAGGTCCATTAGAGATTGTCCATCTGAAAACATAGTTACCAGAGGCATCAAGTCCAGTAATATCAGTAGTGGCAACTTGTGGATTTTGAATGGTTGGCGTTGGTAAAGTACCTGGCGTTTTTGAAACCAAAGTCCAGAAGCCTTGACCAACTGTTGGCACATTTGCCGTCATCGTAACCGTTGGCGGGCAAATTGTTTTATCTACTCCTGCATTGGCAACGGTAGGTGTTTGGAAATTTTCAATTCTTACTTCATCACCAATTACACAGTTTCCATTAGTAATTGTCCATTTTAATAAATATAAACCATATTTACCATTTGACCCAATATTGAGCGTTCCATTTGGCAAAGTTGAGTTGCTTAAAGTAGCATTGGAAGTACCCGTTATTGGTTGCGATAAAATAGACCACTGACCCGTTTGCCCTCCTGGAACAGGATTTGGTAAAACATCACTTAAAGCATTCAAATTGATGGCTGTACCTTCACAAAATTGTTTATCCACTCCTGCATTGGGCGTACTGCCTGCTGCTGAAACATTCACTGTAACATTATCTGCTGTTGGATTTGGACAACTTGTAGCATTAGGATTCTTTATAATGGTATAACTAAAAACATACTGCCCAGAAACCATACCTGTTATATTGGCTGCATTTGATGGAGAAGCCGTTGGAGTAATCGTTGGAAAATTTGGGCCAGACACCCTTGCCCAAGTTCCTGAGGGTCCGTTACCCGTCAAGGTTGCTGAATTACTTAAACAAACGTTCAAATCTGGACTTCCATTGGAAGCTTGTTGTACATAAACATCAACATCATCAAAGGTAGTAGGGCACGTTGAGCCTCCTGATACCGTCCATCTAAACTTATAATCGCCCTGTACTAAACCACTCACTGTTGTATTTGGAGTGGTTATCGAAGAAAAAGAAACAGCTGATGGTGCGTTACCAACAATTGACCAGATTCCTTCACTGTCAGCATTAATAGCATCAGCAGAGAGGTTTACACTTGTATTTGATGGACAAACCTGTACACTGGTAGCTGCAATATTTGCCGTGGAAATTGGATTAGAAATATTGACCGTTACGTCTCCAAAACTACTATTAGAACAAGCACCATTAGTAATTGTCCATCTGAAAACATAAGCTCCTGGAATCATTGAATTCACTGCCGTTGTGGATGAATTTATACTCACAATATCAGCTTGGGTTGCCCCAGAAATTTGTGTCCATGTACCTAACCCTGCTCCTGCACTATTACCTGAAAGTGTTGTTGAATTTCCACAAATATTTTGTGTACTCCCTGCATTTGCCGTTGGTAAACTTGAGTTTACAGTGATTTGCAATGTATCTGTCGATGAACAATTACCCGTAGAATCGGTCAAAGTCCAAATTAATGTGTAAGAACCTGCAACTAAACTTGTAGCAATTGCATTATTTTGAGTATTATTTGGATTGAAACCAACCGTTGGTGAACCTGATGGTTTTGTAACAACTGTCCAAGCTCCCGTTGCTTTAAAGGCAATAGGTGCAGTTGCTCCCAATGTTACTGAATTTTGTCCTGAAGGCACACACAAATTCGCACCTGCATTTGCTTCTTCAGTACCGAATTGTGCTGTAGTAGTAATAAGCATAAAATCCGTAGAATTTATACAACCACTTGATCCTGTTTGTCCTGCACTTGCTACTGTCCATTGCAAAGTATAGGAAGTATTAGGTAATAAATTTCGTATTTTAGCCTTTGGGTCATTAACATTTGAAAACGTTGGAGCTGCACCTGCGGGAGTTTGACTTGATACAGACCACGTTCCTAATTGTTTACGAAAAACAGGAATAGCGTTTAACTGCACCGAACCGCCGTAACAAGTATTTAATTCATCACCTCCTGCATTGGCTGCTGGTGGCTGACGCACAGTTACTGCCACTGTAGAACTTTTTGTTGGACAACTTTGATCTCCACTGATTGTCCATTTGAAAACATAATCACCTGTAATTAAACCAGTTACAGTACTTGTATTAGAAAATGGATTGGAAAAAGTAGCCACATTTGGACCCGAAACTTGTGACCATCGTCCTATCCCAACAGTGGGAACGTTCCCCGCTAAATTAGTGGAGGTTGCTCCACAGGCTAAGTTTTGGGAAGTTCCTGCATTTGAGGCAGTTGGTGTGACCGAAATTGTAATTTTAATATCATCTGTTGCCGTTTGACACGATGACCCAGCGGGTGAATTCCTAAAAAAACGAATAATATAGTCTCCAGCAACCGTTAAACCACTAATTATTTGCGGGCTATTGGAAGCATTAACGGGTGAACCCATTACACCTGTCGGTCCCGAAATTATTTGATATTGCGTATAAAGTCCCCCCGATTGTGTGTAAGGAATAGAGGCACTCGTTACATCACAAGATAAAATTTGGTCAACCCCAGCATTGATTGAAGGAGCCGTTTGATTATAAACTTGCACCGTTCCAGTAGTAGAACAACCTGTGGCAGCATTTGAAATAGTATATCTAAATACATAATAAGCTCCTGATAATAAACCCGTTACAGATGTAGTGGATGAAGTTGGAGACTGAATAACGGGCGAACCTCCACCATTAGTTACAATTGTCCATAAAACTGTTTCTCCTGTAAAAGATGGTGGTGTTCCATTTAAAACCACAGAAGTTCGACCATCACAAAATGAAATGTCGGGCATTCCAGCAACTCCAGTAATTGATTGTGAAGGGGCTGGAATAATAACTGTAACTTCATCAAAACCTGTGGCACATGGACCAGTTGCCGTTAGTCGGAAAACGTAAGTTCCTTGCTTTAAATTACAAACTTGCGGATTTGAAATATTTACATTGTTGAAAGTACCAATGGTAGGCCCACTCACCTGCGACCACGTTGTTGTTTGTCCGCCCGTACCATTACCTTCAAAAGTACCACTTAAATTTACGCAAGTTGAAACCGAATAACAGGCTACGTTGGAAGCAATATTTTGGTCAGGACCGGCATTTACTGCCAGTGCACCCCCTCTGTTGGTAATGACTAAATCATCAAAAGTTTGGCACCCGTTGGGGTTGATGATTGTATATCGTAAAGTTGAAGAACCCGCACTGGTTTGTGGCAATACAATTGAAGTAGTAATGGCAGTAGGCGTTGAAATAGAAAGCCCTGCATTATTTGAACCTATAATTTGCCATAATACTGTTTCACCCGCATTAGCAGGCGTATTCCCTGTAACGCTAAATGTTCCTGGACAATATGCCGCATCCGCCCCTGCATTAGCTATTGAGATTGCTTTTACCGTAATTTTAACATCATCAAAAACAGATTCGTTATCTTCACAAAGAGCAGTTAATCTGAATGTATAAGTTTGATTGGGTGTGGCACCGCTAATGATTGGATTCAGAATTGTAGTATTTGAAATCACTACTGATGGTCCTGAAACTTGTGACCACTTTACGGAGGGTGTATATCCAGCTACTGCTGACGAAGCAGTTCCCGCTAATTGAATCGTTTGGTTTGCACAAAAAGACGCATCTACATTGGCATTGACGGTACAGTTTTGAGCCTGAATTATTGAGGGGAATAAAATTAATAAAAATGCAACAAGTCGAAAGGCAAAAACGTTTTGCAGAGACTTTGCAGTATTAATTTGCATAGGAAAAGAACCATTAGTTCTTCCTAAAGGGTTGGTAACTACTTGAATCATGGCGGTGATTTTCAGTTTATTATGAAGTAAAAGCACGACATTATTTACAAAACTATCTCATGCACTCTTTCATATAGCCAAAATAGTGCCAAAGAAGTAATATTATTAGAGACAAGACCATAAAAAAATGTCAATCTCAAAACTGAGATTGACATTCTCCACTCTTACACACGCTGATATTGAGAGTATAAACAACTAAATTTATTCCTTACCGCCATAAGTAAACTTTGCTCCATTTCCTCAAAATATCTACTTAATACTATTGTCATTAATAGCTGTTAAGCATCTTCCGTATTTACGGAAAACTCCCTCTGAAGGATTGATTTATCAGCAAATGAATGGGACAATTTTAGGCTTTTTACACCTGTGTAAACATACTCTTATAATCAACGAAAATCACTTGCTGAATTATTGATTTCTATTTTTAGTAAAATATAAAAATGGATATTTTGACAAAGAAACGAAGGTTATTCGTTAATTTGTGCGATAGAATTTTAATCCAAAATCTGAATATTGAAATCTAAAATGACCGAATATATCCTTAGAATTGATTGCCCCGACGAAAAAGGGCTTGTCCATAAAATAACAGGGGTACTGTTTTTCAATAACCTCAATATAGAGCGTACCGATGAATTTGTGGACATGGAGAACAATCTATTTTTTATGAGAGTAGCCTTTTCGGGCGAAGCTGACCCTGATAAAATTGAAGATGGTTTACGGGGAATACTACCCGATTCTGCCAACATTGATTTAACGGCAAAACAGATAAAAGATGTAGTTATTTTAGTTACGAAAGAGCATCATTGTCTGTCCGACCTCCTCATCAGAAATCAATTTAAAGACTTACCTTTTAACATTCTGGCAGTCATCGGAAACCATGATGTATTGCGTGAGTTAACCGAAAAATTCAGTATTCCTTTTCATTATCTCCCCGCCGAAAACATCACTCGTGAAGTTCACGAAAAGCAAATTGAGGAATTAATCAATAGCTATTCGCCTGATTATTTGATACTTGCAAAATTTATGAGAATTCTAACGGCAGAATTTACCTCAAAATTTAGTAAGAAAATTGTCAATATTCATCATTCCTTTTTACCAGCTTTTATCGGAGCAAATCCATACAAACAAGCCTATCAAAGAGGCGTGAAAATCATTGGAGCAACAGCTCATTTCGTCACCGACGACTTGGACGAAGGACCTATCATTTTCCAAGATATTACCCGTGTAAATCATACTAAAAACGCTCAAGAAATGGCTCAGGCAGGGCGAGATGTTGAGAAGATTGTGTTGGCAAAAGCCCTGAAATTAGTATTAGAAGATAGGGTTTTTATTCATGGGAATAAGACGATAATTTTTGAATGAGGTAGGTTGTTTTATTGATTCAAAAACAATTTCCCCAACGCTCCAAATTGTATATTCCCGTTTTGATTATAGATAACGCTTTTGGCGAAACCATTTCCGATTAAATTGACCGTATGACCGTATAAATTCACGACATCGGTAGTTATTGGCACTTGATTGCACGACCACGTACTTGTGGTATTCCAG
>JANPGQ010000303.1:0-3348 GCA_031423975.1 Cytophagales bacterium
TCGGCTTATGTTTAGATACGCCTAAGCGTACACATACCAGCTCATACGCAAGCAAAGCTGGCAATCGTTGTTCTAAATTTGGATTGTCCATCTAACAATTTCTTTAAATTGAATAAATGGGAGTAGCTACACCCGTTGATGTTGTTCAACGACGTAAAATTAGTAAGTAAGAGAAAGGAGGTTCTTCCATTTGTTCCCATGGAAGAAAAAAGGAACAAATGGAAGTAAGAGGGTTACTTTTTAGATTTTAAAGAGGGTATCATATTAAAAGCATCTGCATACAACCCTACTGCTTTATTGATTGGTGTAACTTGAAAGTTCTTATCAGTACAATTTATTCCAAATTCATTTCTTAAAGCATTATTTATCTGAGGGGCTTTATAAATATCGTTCAAATACCCTCTATCTCTTAATACGCCATAAAAAGCCATTGAATAAACTATGCTCTCTTTCCATTGGTTTGTATCAGTCAAATACTCACTAACATAACCTAATACTTTATCATACTCTAATGGGTTTTCAAACATTGTCTTAAATGAAATTACAGGTTTTTCTTTGATAGGTTTGAACTTACTTTGTTCAGTGATAGGCGGTGCGGGTCTACTATTTCTATTATACTCAGGCGGAACAAAGTCAATAGTCATAGGTTCAAAAACTTTTGAAAGTTCTTCTATCAAATAACAAATACGCTCTCTTCTACTTACTAAATTACCATAAATGCTTCTTAATAAACCCTCTGTAATATATACGGTTTCATTTCCAGTTCTAAAATGCCTTGTAACATTTTCATCATTATAATAAGGTAAATTCATGTGCAAAGGCTCTGATAACATTTCTTTAAAAAGAGCGTATGTAAAGTACCTTGTTTGTTGAACTGAATTACTATACATTTTTCTACTTGCTATGTCTGTATCAAAAGCATTTTGTAGTTTTATTACCCGCTCCATGCAATCAATTACTATCTTTTGAGACTTTTGAAGACTATCTATATAACTCTTTTTCCCTTCTCTATCTAAATTCTTAAACTCATATTTCTCTATATTCTCAATGATTGGCTTTAATTTTGTATCAAAAGTAAAATCAAAACCTCCCAAAGATTTAATCTTTATTTTCTTGTTTTTCCATTCTTCATAAATGGGATTGTCAATTTCAACATTATTAAAATCAATGATAAGACTATAACAGTCTTGCCAAAAATCTTCATTATCCGCCAATTCCATTTTAGTCATAATTTCTAAAAATGTATCTAAATTATTGGCTATCGGTGCGGATTTATTGGCTGAACTATTTTTAATTTCAAGTAAGCAAGTTTTCAAGTCTACATAATGCTCCATTTTGTTAAAGTCGTTTGGATATGCTGAATAACCATCTAATTTATAAGGGTGTATAAGGCACGTTAAAAAGTCTTTTTCAGTACCATCAAACAAGGCTTTACAAAAGTTATATACCGTCTCAAACTCTTCTTTATCATCAAAAAGCCTGTATTTTGCTAATTTATTGATAATGCAGTAAACTATTTCATACTCTGAATATTTCAAATTGAATATTCCAGTATCACAAAATTCATTTTCCCCTTCATAAATCTCATTCCCTACTCTTGAAGTGGAATAAAAGCTAAATGAATTATCTTTTATTTCTTTAATAATTAAATGTGAGTTATTATTGCCTCTATTTACTTTTACTAATGCCCTATCACTATCCTTTAATCTATAAACAGGGCAAATTTGGCTGTTAAGACGGTCTTTATCGGTGCGTAAAATATCATCAAAACTTATGCAGTTTAATTCACGGGTGTTAATAAATCCTTGTTCAATACTTATCTTGGTATGTGAAAAATAACTTTTCAACCATGATTGTATATCTTTATATTTGGGCGTGAAGTTTTCTTCAATCAATATTACATTTTCTAATTCTGGGAATCTTGTTAATTCTTGCATTAAATTTCATGTTAAAAGTTAGTAGATATAAATAAATTTTGTGAATTTAAAAGACATCTTTCCTCTACAAAATTTCTACAATTTACGATGAAAAGTAAAACAAAAAAAGGTGTAAACATCAGATAAACTGACATTTACACCTTTAATTTTGGGGTAATAGTACCGGGGACGGGAATCGAACCCGTACGAACTTACGTTCACAGGATTTTAAGTCCTGCGTGTCTACCAGTTCCACCACCCTGGCATGAGTCTGATACTTCTATCTTCCTCTTTAAACTTAAAAAGCACCTTGCGGTGCTTCATTTAAGCTGAGCGAAAGACCGGGTTCGAACCGGCGACCTCAACCTTGGCAAGGTTGCGCTCTACCAGCTGAGCTACTTTCGCATATTGTACTGGTGATTTGTGGATGCAAAATTAGGGCTTTTTGGATTTCTATGCAAGTGTTTTCTGAAAAAAAAACGCTAAAAAATATTAACCATCACAGTAATTGACTGATAATGTAGGCATTATGAGGACAGTTATTTTTAAAATATTCTTATGATTCACGTTTTTTAAATAGTAAAATAGGATAAACAGGCTCTTTCTCATAAATTTACAATCATTATTTACAAACTAATTTATGAAGAAAATATTTACTGGATTTGTCTTTGCCATACTATTATCTAATTTTTCCCTGGCTCAAACTTATGAGCATTATACTTCTTGGAATCGACTGGCAGTAAATAAAAAATTGAGCGAACACTGGGAAATGAATGCTGAAGTCCATTGGCGAAGACAAAGTGATTTCACACAAAGTAACAATCCCTTAGCACTTAGATTATCAGAGGGCTACCGGATTTCGGGCATTTATCGGATTAAGGAAATGGCTTTTTCTTTTGCCCCTGTCATTTTTCATTCTTATCCGCTTTATGCTAAAAATAGCGATTTGTCCAAAGCCGTGAAATGGGAATTTCGCCCAGTCGTTTATGCGGAATGGACAAAACCATTATCAAAAAAATTTACTTTCCGCTCACGCTTGGGTTATGAGTACCGGTTGTTTCAATTGGCAGACAACTCGTTGGGAGACGAACAGGGACGGGCCAGAATACGGGTACAGTTGCGGTATAATGTTAATAAAGCCAACTTGGTTTACATCAGCGAAGAGCCTTTGTACAATGTAGCTCCCAATGTCCCTGCCAATTCATTTAGTCAAAATCAACTGTACTTTGCTTACAATCACGCTTTCACACCCCATTTTTCTACCGAGATTGGTTACATGTGGAATCATCGACAGCGGGCAACCTTAGTGGAATTTGACGAAGAGAATATTTTACAAACTCATTTTTTATTCAGATTGTAGATTTAATTTAAGCTAAAAAGTGAAGGGGGATAAGCGATTTGAATTTCGCTTATCCCCCTTCGCTTTTTAGCT
>JANPGQ010000304.1:0-13270 GCA_031423975.1 Cytophagales bacterium
CCACCAGTCCACACGAGCGAAAGCAAATTGGACTTCGAGCTTACGCCAATGTGGACTGGTGGAGACACCAGCCACGGGTGCGAAAAAACTTTTAAACTTATAATCTCATAAACTCTAATAATCTACCAAAACTTAATTCCAGCCAAACGATTCATTTCCAATTTTGCCAATGACATTTGATATTGATATTGCAATTGGGTAAATTGAGCATCTTGCAATGCCGTTTGAGCTGCTTCAATCTCAATATTAGTTAATACACCATTTTTATAACGAACATTGGCTAAGTTCAAAGCATACTGTGCCTGCTTGACATTTTCCTGAGATAATTCCAACTTATTTTTTGCAGTATTAAAGTCATTTTGAGCTGCTTCCAAATCTCTTTTCAAGGCTTGATTTGTTACGTCAACCGAATATTTCAACATCTCTCGGTTCAATTTCGCAATCTCAGTTTGATGAGCACCACGGTTTCCTGAATAGACAGGTATCGTCAATTTTACCCCTACTACTGAATTAAATTTAAAGTCATCTGTAACGTCAGGTGTTTCACCATTTATTCTTGGTAAATATCCATTTTTGATACCTACTTGGGCATTTGCTGCCAGTGTTGGGAGTGTTCCCATTTGGGCGATTTTTACATCACGTTCCGCAATTAAGTCTCTATCCTTCAAGGCTTTCAAGTCATAATTATTGGTTTGTGCTTGCGTAGTGGCAGTTTCTACGGTCAGGTCTGCCGTACCCGCATTGAAATCCGTTCCCGCAGGAATCATCCCGTGAGCATCTTTTCCAATTAATGAAGATAAATAAATTATCTGCTTTTCCAACTGACTTTGCAAATCGGTCAATCTGCTTTCGGCGTTTTTATATCTCACCTGAATAGATACTTGGTCATAGTCCAAAGCATCACCTTGTTTCAAACGACTGGCAATAATTTTACCGTTATCATCTACTAATTTTAATTGCTCTTTCTGTACTTCAATCGCTTTCTGAGAGAAAATAATTCCGTAGTAAAGATTGGCTACTTGATAGGCATAAACGTTTTTCAAGCCTTCTACGCCCGTTTTTGCCAAATTTGTTTCTAATTTAGAACGCTCAATATTAACGAATTGTTTGCCCCAATCATAAATCACATAAGTACCACCAATGTTGGCATTGTAGTTCATATTTGGTTGAAATTGCAGGCTCGTTGGCACTCCTCCGAAAGCAAAAGTAGCTTTGGCAACAGGGTCAATTCGAGTTACCCCAATTTCTGTTTGTATAGTAGGTTTCAAGGCTGATTCTTGAATTTTGGTTCTGAAATCACCCATCAAAACATTTTGTTGTTGCTCCTTAATTTTTGGGGCATAGTCAATGGCTAAACGCACCAATTGGTTTAGCGTTTCGTTGGTTCTTTCCTGGGCAAATGTCTGCATTGACAGAAAGAAAAGTATGGTTAAATATTTGATTTTCATCGTTTTGAATATTTGTAAACTGTAAATGATGATTTGTGATTAGTGAAAATCCGAAACCGTAAATCCTAATGGCTTTCTGCCGTTGCTTTTGCCATTTCTGCTATCTCTTCTGCCGATTTTTTAGGAGTTCTCAGAAAATATAGTAATGGCAAAATACATATAAAAAATATTCCCACTAATCTGTAAGTGTCTAAGTATGCTAAATAAAAGGCTTGTCGAGAAACCGCCGCTTCCAATTGTCTGTAAGCCATTGAAGTAGCATTAAAAGCATCGCCCGTTTTAGCAATCATATTATTGGTCATTCCTGCTATTCGTTCCGTAAAAAGTGGGTTCTCAGCAGTCATATTTGCCATCAAATCAGAACGGTGCTGGGCTGCACGATTAAAAGCGTAATTGTTTGCTAAGGCAATCCCGAAAGCACCGCCCAATTGCCGAATCATGTTGGACAAGGCAATTCCTGCTGGATATTCCTTGGGTTTCAAACCCGCCACTGCCTGATTGATAAGAGGCAATTGTAGTAAAGCAATACCAACCGTTCTACAAAGGAGCATCGGGAAAAAGTCCCATCTGCCCATATCTGGCGTGGCAGTTCCGCTGTAAAAACCAAAGAAAATAAACGTACAAATTCCTACAAACATATAAGGAAGCGGTTTAGCTCCCGAACTCATCCGTTTACCAATGATGGGAAAAAGAACTACCGCCGCCATCGTGGGTGCAACCAAAGATGCCCCTGCTTCATAAGCCGTGAATCCATTTATTCTTTGCACCAACACTGGATATATAAATGATGAAGTAAATAATCCTAAACCAGCAACGAGGTTGAAAATAGAGGAAAAAGCAAAAACTTTGTACTTAAAAACACCAAGATTCACCGCTGGATGGTCGGTGGTAAGTTCTTGCCAGACGAAGCCGATTATTCCCACAACAGCCATTATGCTAACGGTAACAATCAATCGAGATTGAAACCAGTCTTCTGATTCACCTTTTTCCAATACGAATTGTAGTGAACCAATACCCATAGTAAGCAAGGCAATACCGAGATAATCAATTTTTATTTCGGCTTTCCTTTCCCCTTCCCCTTCTTTTCGTTCAATGTACAGAAGGGTCAAAACCGTGGCTATTATACAAATAGGAATATTGACATAAAAAATCTGAGACCAGTCGTAATTATTGAGAATATAGCCTCCTAAAACGGGTCCAAGGGTTGGTCCTAATACAATACCCATTCCAAATAAACCAGAGGCAATTCCTCGGTCTTTGGGTTCAAAAGCATCAAAAAGTATGGCTTGTGAAGTGGATAATAAAGCACCTCCACCCACACCTTGAATGAATCGCCAGAAGACTAATTCCCATAATCCATGCGATGCACCACAGAAATAAGAAGCTACCCCAAAAATAACCATTGAAGTAAGATAGTAGGTTTTTCGACCAAAGTATTCTCCCAAAAAGCCCGTCATCGGAATAATAATAACGTTGGCAATGGCATAGGAAGTAATAACCCAGGCAATGTCCTCAATCGTTGCTCCTAATGAACCTGCCATTTGGTTCAGTGCAACATTCACGATGGTGGTATCAAGCAATTCCATGATTGCCGCCGTAATCGTTGTGAGGACAATAATATATTTTGCAACACCAGTTTTTGCAGCCATTATTGAAAATAGTTATTAGTTATTGGTGTCCCAAAACTAAAACTATCAGAAATTTTATTTTAAAGGTATTGAAACTTCTAAGGAAAGTCCTGCACGTAGTAGGTCTTTATAATTTTGTAGATTTTCAATTTCTATCTTCACGGGTACTCGTTGGGTTACCTTCACAAAGTTTCCTGAAGCATTATCTGGGGGCAATAATGAATTTTTTGCTCCCGTTGACTCTGAAATTGATACTATCTTCCCTTTCAATACTTTATCAGGATAAGCATCTAATACAAGTTCTGCTTCCGCACCAATTTTCAAACTACCTACTTGCGTTTCTTTGAAATTGGCAATTACCCAAAACGAATTATCTTGTACAATTGTCATCAAAGGCTGTCCAGCTTGTACAAATTGTCCTGCTTCAATACTCTTTTTACCGATACGTCCAGAACTTGGGGCATATACTTTTCCGTAAGTCAATTTCAATTTTTGTTCTTCAATTTTGACTCTTTTCACCGCTAAAACAGCCTCCGCTTTGTGCAAAGTAGATTGCAAAATGGGCATTCTTGATTTTGCCGTTAGAATATCTTCTTGACCCGCATCGTACTGGGCAGATAAAATTTCCGCATTTGATTGACTATCATCGGCTTGTTTGCGAGTAATTGCATTATCCGCTACCAATTTAGCATCACGGTCTGCATCTTTTTTAGATTTTTCACGACGTAGATAATTGGCTTTCAAATTTGCATTTGCCGACTGAATAGTAATATTTAAGTTATTGATATTGGCTTTTGCATTTTCTATATCCGTCAAAGACTGTTTATAATCAGCTTCCAATTCTTCCAAAACAAGTTTTGCTTCGTCAGTATCAATCTCTGCTAATACTTGGTCTTTTTTTACCAAGTCATAATCTTTTACATTAACTGTTTTTACATAACCTGCCATCCGAGGCAAAACAGGTACAAAATAAGTTTCGATTTGAGCATTGTCGGTTTCTTCGTGAGACTGAGCATATTTGTATTTGTTATAGCCATAATAACCAGCTATTCCCAAAACAATAATAAGAATGATTCGGGGTAAGAATTTTTTGATAGGACTCTGTGTTTCCATTTTATTGATGAGTTTAATTATTAAGCTCGATTTAGTTTATAAACAATTAGTAAACCTAATTGACAATGTAAAGTTATCACCAATTAAAATAATAGTCAAGTATATTGACTATTATTTTTTAATTTCATAACTTTGTACAAATAATCCAAGAAACAATACAATGAACGAAGATAAATTATTAGAAATAAAAAAATTCAAGGAAAACAAAAGCCGTTTATTAGGGCGTTTGCTCAAACGTTCTTACTATTATTTTAGTGAAGTGGCCGCCGAATTTTTAAAAGGTAAGGGTTTTGTTGATTTCAGAGTGGGTCACATTATTGGCTTAGTTCACATTGATTTAGAAGGCACAACCGTGAATAATATGGCACTAACGGCAGGAATCACTAAGCAAGGAATGAGTAAAGTGGTTAAGGAATTGAGCGATTATGGCTATGTTTATACCGAGAAACATCCGTCGGATGCACGTTCAATTATTGTAAAATTAACGGATAAAGGTATTGATGCCCTGATGGAATGGAAATTATGTACGGAACATATTGATAAAAAATTCACAGAATTATTGGGTTCAGAGCGTTTAGAGCAATTAAAAGATATTTTATCTGTTTTGGTTAATCAATATGAATGTTCTCCTGAGAATGAATTGGACAAAAAAATATTTTCATCTTCATTATTCGATAAGTAAGAATTTATTCTATTACTTATCTGCAAGCTATTCGTTTATGTTGTAAGGCAAAAATTCATCAACGTTTGTTCCGTAACGATGGAGGTCTCGGATGATGGTAGAACTAATGGGGGCAAGATGCGGAGAAGTAATCAAAAAGACAGTTTCTAAGCCTTCTACTAAATATCTATTCACTTGGGCAATTGAGTTTTCATATTCAAAATCTGTGGTGTTGCGAAGCCCTCTCAACAAAAAACTGGCATCCATATCTCTGGCTACATTGGCGGTTAAGTCATTGTAAGATACTACACTAACGGGTTTTCCATCAAAAGTTTCTTCTATCCAAGCAATCATCTTCTCGATGGGAAAATAACGGGCTTTACTTGCATTATGACCAATTCCGATGATGATTTCATCAAAAATCGTCAGTCCACGAGTAACAATATCTTCATGCCCTTTCGTAAAAGGGTCAAATGAGCCAGGGAAAAAGGCGATTTTTTTCATTTCGTTTTCGAGGTTCGGGATTCGATTTTAGAGTTCTGCTATTAGAAGTGCTTACCATATCCGTGGCTGGTGTCCCCACCAGTCCACACGGGCGTAAGCAAATTAGTTTCCGAGCTTACGCCCATGTGGACTGGTGGGGACACCAGCCACGGATATGGATTTTCGTTGTTCGATTTTCGGTTTTCCGAACATCAAATAAAGAACATCGAACATCGAAACTATATCCCTATTTTTACATTGGTCAAATATTGATTCAATAAATCAAACTCTTCAGTCTGTTCTTTAATATTTCCGTATAATCTCAAAATAATTTCATCAGGTTCAATTTCCAATTCGTTCATCGTAAAAAGTACATAATAAACTAAATCCTTAGCGGTTTTAAAGTCAAAACGGTTGCAAAATTTCAATGCTCCGTTGGCAGTAACTACCATCGTAAAATGATGATTGCCAAAGTAAATAAATGCTGTTTGGGCTTTGCTGGTAAATATTGCCAAGTCAATCATCTGACTGGTTTTGTGTTGATATTTTAAGTCCACTAATGGATAAGTTCCTGAAAACCAATTATATAATTCACGGTCGGTACTATAAATATTTACAATTCCTAAGTCTTCGTGCGTGTATGTGTGTACCTCCTCATCATCGGTGATGTGCGTACCTTTGGCTAATTGCAAATATCTGGTGGTGTATTCCTTTTTGAATAAGTCCGTTGGAACGAGCGTAAATGATTGATTATCAATAATTATTTCAATGGCTTTCCATCTTAGCGATTTCAAGAAATCGTGAGTAGCATAAATTTGAGTTAGATAGAAGGAAATGGATTTTTTTTCTTTTGATTCAGGAAAATCATATTTTTCAGACACCACTGTTTGATTATCAGTCATATCTATTACTAAATATGAAAAAGAAGATTCGGAAACTTCACAAGAGAGTTGATACTGATAAAGTTTTTCAATGTCAAATCCTGGAATTTCAAATTTATCAGTAGGCGGAATATATAAAGTTGATGTCTGCATTACAAAATATTTAGCTACAAATTTAGGGATTGTTGAAGACTATCCAAAATTTGTTAAAATAGAAAGATGTTATAACCATACAGAGATGATAGAAATGATTGTGTTTTCTCCAATTTACATTACTTTATGATTTGGGAAAATCTGTTTTCTTGAATTAACAATGAAATAATTGAGTATCTTAAATAGTATCAACGCTTATTCTACTTGATATGACAACAAGATTATCAAGGTTAAATTATAGGCAAAATCTATAACTTTATAGAAAATATCAGTTTGTTCGATAACACAAAAATTATTAGATTTGTATGTATTTTAACAACAATAAAACAAACATCAGACTATGAGTCATATAGATGAAATTAATAGTAATAGTGCCAGTGGTTCTGGTGCAACTATGAGTGCGGGGAAATGTCCCGTTATTCATGGTAACGGAACTTCAAATTTTCACGGCAATGGTACTTTAAATAAAAGTGCAGGCGGCGGAACATCAAACCGTGATTGGTGGCCTAATATGTTGAATTTGAATATTCTTCGCCAACATTCTGAATTGGCTAATCCGATGGATAAGTCATTCAACTATGCTGAGGAGTTCAAAAGTCTTGACCTTGCTGCCGTAAAGCAAGATTTGAATGATTTAATGACGGATTCACAAGACTGGTGGCCCGCAGATTATGGTCATTATGGTCCTTTCTTTATTCGTATGGCATGGCATAGTGCGGGTACATACCGTATTGCAGATGGTCGTGGAGGTTCGGGTTCGGGTGCGCAACGTTTTGCCCCTTTGAATAGCTGGCCCGATAATGGAAACCTTGATAAAGCACGTTTATTGTTGTGGCCCATCAAACAAAAATACGGCAAAAAAATCTCTTGGGCAGATTTGATGATTTTAACGGGTAATGTTGCCTTAGAATCAATGGGTTTCAAAACTTTTGGTTTTGGTGGTGGACGTGAAGATGTTTGGGAACCTGAACAAGATATTTATTGGGGTTCTGAAAAAAAATGGCTCGGCGATGAGCGTTATACAGGCGACCGTCAACTTGAAAGCCCTTTAGCAGCCGTCCAAATGGGACTTATTTACGTGAATCCTGAAGGACCAAATAGTAATCCTGACCCTGTGGCTTCTGCCCGTGACATACGTGAGACTTTCGGACGTATGGCTATGAATGATGAGGAAACCGTTGCTCTCATTGCAGGTGGACACGCTTTTGGGAAAACGCATGGTGCGGCAGACCCGAATGAGTATGTAGGAAGCGAACCCGCAGGGGCAAGTATCGAACATCAAAGTATGGGGTGGATAAATTCTTATGGTGATGGACATGGAAAACACGCTATTACCAGTGGATTGGAAGGTGCTTGGACGACTACGCCTACAAAATGGAGTAATGAATATTTAGAAAACCTCTACAGATTTGAATGGGAATTGACCAAAAGTCCAGCAGGAGCATTTCAGTGGAAACCAAAAGGTGGTGCAGGAGCTGGAACAGTACCTGATGCTCATGACCCTTCTTTGAGCCATGCCCCAACTATGTTAACGAGTGATTTAGCGCTACGTTTTGATGCTAAATATGAAGTTATCACAAGAGATTTTCTTGCAAACCCCGATAAATTAGCGGATGCTTTTGCCAGAGCTTGGTTTAAACTAACGCACCGTGATATGGGTCCGATTGACCGTTATTTAGGTTCGGAAGTACCAACAGAAGAATTGATTTGGCAAGACCCAGTTCCGGCGGTTACCTATAAGTTGATTGATGATGCTGACGTTGCTGCTTTGAAAGGACAAATCCTTGCTACTGATTTGTCAGTTTCCGAATTAGTTTCTACGGCTTGGGCTTCGGCTTCTACTTTCCGTGGTTCTGATAAACGTGGTGGTGCAAATGGTGCCAGAGTTCGTTTAACTCCTCAAAGATTTTGGGCAGTAAATAATCCTTCTCAATTATCAAGTGTATTGGATAAATTGGAAGAGATTCAAAACGAATTCAACGCTTCGCAGGTGGATGGAAAGCAAGTTTCTTTAGCAGATTTGATTGTGTTGGGTGGATGTGCAGGAATTGAGCAAGGAGCTAAAAATGCAGGATATACCGTAACTGTGCCATTTACGGCGGGTCGTACTGATGCTACCAAAGAACAAACTGATACAGAATCATTTGCGGTGCTTGAACCAATTGCTGATGGTTTCCGTAATTACCAAAAAACAAGATATACTGTTTCTTCGGAAGAGTTATTGATTGATAAAGCACAATTATTGACTTTATCTGCTCCAGAAATGACCGTTTTGGTAGGTGGTATGCGTGTGTTAGGAGCAAACTATGATGGTTCTCAACATGGAGTATTTACCCAAAATGTAGGAAGTCTTACAAACGATTTCTTTGTAAATATTCTTGATTTGCGTACTAAGTGGAGTTCGGCTAATGAAGCACAGGATATATTTGAAGGTAAAGACCGCACTACTGGACAAGTGAAATGGACGGGAACTCGTGCAGATTTGATTTTTGGTTCAAATACTGAACTTCGTGCCATTGCAGAAGTTTATGGATGCAATGATTCAAAAGATAAGTTTGTACAAGATTTTGTGACAGCTTGGACAAAAGTGATGAACTTGGATAGATTTGATGTGAAGTAATTTGCGAGATAATATTGACAAAAAGGAATCAGTAGGTTAAAGACTTGCTGATTCCTTTTTGTTTTAAATCCCTCGAACCACAAGGCTTGCTTAATAATGATTTTACATGAGTTTCCCAAAAAATGCCTAAATTGCAGGAAATTTTATCCATAAATATTCATGTCTGTTAAACAAACTCCTGCCATTACTTTCATTTTCATTACCATTGTTATTGATGTTTTGGGCATTGGAATAATTATTCCAGTTTTACCAAAATTGCTTATGACACTAACTCATACAGGATTTAGTGAGGCTTCTCGATATTCAGGGTTATTGATGGCTGCTTATGCCATTATGCAGTTTATATTTTCGCCCGTTTTGGGTGGCTTAAGTGATATGTATGGTCGCCGCCCCGTTATTTTAGCTTCACTTTTCGGATTTTTCTTGGATTATTTACTGCTAATATACGCCCCAACTATTGGGTGGCTATTTATTGGAAGAATCTTAGCAGGTATTACAGGAGCAAGTTTCACTACTGCCACTGCCTACATTGCTGATATTTCAAATGACGAAAATCGTTCTAAAAACTTCGGAATGGTAGGAGCTGCTTTTGGTCTTGGTTTTATTATCGGGCCCGTTATTGGTGGTTTTTTAGGTGATATTGGCATTAGAGTACCCTTTATGTTTGCGGCAGGACTTACTTTTCTGAATTGGCTATACGGTTATTTTGTTTTACCAGAATCATTAAAACCCGAAAACCGTAGAGCATTTGACTGGAAAAGGGCAAATCCTGTGGGTTCGCTCAAAAATATTGCTCGTTATCCCGCTTTGTTGGGTTTAATTGGAGCATTATTTTTCCTACAAATTGCGGGACAAACGCACCCAAGCACTTGGTCATATTTTACGATGAAAGAATTTCATTGGAACGGAACCCAAGTGGGTTATTCATTGGCTTTTGTTGGTTTAATAGTGGCTATTGTACAGGGAGGATTAAATCGAATTATTAATCCTAAAATTGGGGATAGAAATTCAGTAATCATTGGTTTATTATTTTATGCTGCGGGCTTCGTGTTTTTTTCTTTTGCAACAAAAGGCTGGATGATGTATGCCGCCATGATTCCTTTTGGTTTAGGCGGGATTGCGGGTCCTGCCATTCAAAGTTTGATAACCAAACAAGTTGCTCCTAATGAACAAGGAGAATTGCAGGGCGGAATAACAAGTATGCAGAGTGTAACTACTATAATTGGCCCCCTTATCGCCTCCAATTTATTTTCCTATTTTTCTGATAACAAGGCTCCTGTATATTTTCCTGGGGCGGCTTTTATGATGGCAGGAATCTTGACTTTATTGTCTCTATTTATTGCTTTAAAGTCTTTTCCAAAGAAAAATCAAATTCTTGAAGCCGTCAAATAAAATATACAATCCTTACAGGTTTTGAAAAACTGTAAGGATTAATTTTCAAATTGTAATATGATTTACTTAGCCCTTAGTGTTGTTTTTTCGGTTTTATTACTCATCAATTTCAGATTACATCCCCGTTTTGGCGTAAATACTTTTCAGGCAATTATTCTCAATTATCCAGTTTGTTTTCTGACTGGTTTGATATTTTTGCCTTCCACTCAACATTTTAGTCCAGATTTTTCTCAGCCCTCTACGTTCTTTGCCATGTTTTTGGGCGTTGGGTTTGTGGTTACTTTCTTGCTTTCGGGTGCATCTACGCAACGTATGGGTATGACTGCCACCTCATTAGCCAATAATATTTCCTTAGTTATTCCTGTTATTTTTAGTTTGATAGTCTTGAAATCAAGTCAAAATTTTGACGCTCTAAACTATGTAGGTTTGCTTTTAGCCATGGTTGCGGTAGTTTTGAGTACCCTCAAAAAAGAAGAAAATTCAGAAAAACGTTCGATAAATACTACCGATTGGCTTCTACCCATTGCGGTATTTGTGATGTATGGAATCACAAATACTGCCTTCAATTTCTTGAATGCTCGTTACGTTACGGCTTCTGGAAATACCATTCCTTTTACACTTACTATTTTGATTGGTTCAATTATTTTTGGAGGTATTGTATTGACTATCAGAATCTTACATGGTAAAGAAAAGCTACAATTAAAAAGCCTTTGGGCAGCAATCCCTTTGGGAATACCCAATTTCTTATCTTTCTATTTTCTCCTAAAAGCCTTAGATGCTTTTCAAAATAATGGGGCGTATGTATTACCGATTTATAATATTTCGGTCATATTACTTTCTGCCGTTATTGCCTTCATTTTCTTTCACGAAAAATTATCAAATCTTAATAAATTAGGTTTGGCATTGGCGGTTATTGCCATTGGATTGATTTCGCATCAGGGGCTTTTTTGAGTGATGAGCTATGAGTGATGAGTTATGAGTTTTTTCTATGCGGCAATCTTATAATTATAAATTACCCAATCCCTACTTACCAATTCACAATCGCTAAAATCTTACGTGAAAGAAACGATAATTACTTTTTGTTCGTTTTAACCTCGTACAGTTCAAATAATAAATCTTTACAACATGAAAAGAATAAGCATTTTTATGCTCTTGATGACTGCTTTTGTCTTCAATAGTATGGCACAAATTACTGCCGATAGCGTTTTTGATAATCATTACAAGGCTTCGGGCGGAAAGGAACTTTGGGATAAAGTGAAAACTTATACCTTGAAACAAACTTTCGTTTCCAATGCTCCCAGCGACTACGATATGGAAGTGAAAGCATCCATGACCGACATGGCAATGTTGAAAACGAAGACCATAATGAAACGTGGTTTTATTTACGGAATTAGTCCATCAGATGCATTTTTTAAAGTGCCTTTGGGTAGCCGAGATAAAGCAACTACTTATGAAACCAAAGATTTGAGCGATAAGGAAAAAACCAATATGAAACGTGAAGTAATGGACATGTTTGCTCCTTTTTATAATTATCAAGCCAAGGGTTACATTGCTACTTATGTGGGTTTGGAAGTAATGGGCGCACAAAAAGTGCATCATATAGAGCTTGCGGGTAAAGATATTAAGTATGATTTATACTTTGATAATTTCACAAATTTGTTAACAAAACAGAAGGAAAAATTATCAACTGGCGAAGAAATCACGAAGGAATATAACACCTATACTACTTCTGATTTTGGTATAAAATATCCCTCAGTAGGAACGTATTACAGTAGTATTGATAAGCGAAACGTAAAATTGGGAACCGAAATCGTTTTCAATCCAACTTTTGACGGTAACACTTTCAAAAGATAGTAATTACTGGCACAATCTTTTTATTACCACATAGGGATTTAGGAATGATAGTTTTAGAATATTAACAAAAACTATGTTTCCTATTTTTACTATGTGGTTATTTTTTTACCACATATATTTGTTAGAAATGATAGTTTTGTATAGTATTAGAACATTAACAAATTCTATGTTTCCTATCATTACTATTTGGTTAATTTTCACCAACCTCTATGCAGAAATTTTTTAAAGTCATTTTATTTATATTTTTAGGTTTACTCCTGTTAATTGGTGGGGTAGCATTCTTCTTGCAAACTTCTGCTGGGCAAGGTTTTTTGACCAAGCAAGTAGTTTCTTACCTCAAAACAAAGATTGACAAACCTTTCAGTATTCAAAAAATTACTTACAAAGTCCCTGATTGGATTGAATTGGAAGGCGTGTATTTTTCTGATAATCAGGGTGATACGCTTTTGGCTGGGCAAAAGATGTATGTCAATATGGATATGTTGGGCTTGCTTCATAGTCAAGTGGCAATCAATGAAGTTAATCTTCAAAATATTAAGGTAAATATTAAACGTACTTTGCCCGATACTACCTTTAATTTCGCTTATATCCTCAAAGCATTTGCTTCAAAAACACCTCCAAAAACGGTAACAGATACGACGATGGGCGTACCATTGCAGTACAAAATTGCTAATCTTAAATTTCAAAACGTTGGTATTACCTACTTGGATGATGTAACAGGCGTGGATGCAAAATTGCGTTTGGACAATACTACGACTTCTTTTACCGATTTTGACCCTGCAACCTCCAAATATCATTTGGATAAATTATTCCTAAATGGTGGGAATATGAATCTGCGTTTGTACAAATCATTACCCACAAAATCAGATACTATAAAATCGGTTTCTGATACCTTAGATTTAGCATTTAATGAATTGGATGTTACAAAAATCAATTGGAAAATTATTGAGGAAGAATCGGGTTTGTTGAACACCGTAAAATTGGGAAAACTCAATGCCAAAGGCGACCAAATTTATTTATCAGGTGAAAAAGTCCAT
>JANPGQ010000305.1:0-1781 GCA_031423975.1 Cytophagales bacterium
CTACAACTATTTAAAGTGGGATTTGAGTCGCAAAGCGGATTTGAATGAAGCCTCCCATAAACCAGCACTCGAAGAACAACAACCCGACCAAATAAGTCAATTTGAGGAATTGTATCAAGATGTTGAAGAAGCGGTAAACAAGTTACCCATTGAAAGGCGAAAGATTTATTTGATGCGAAAATTTGAAGGCAAGAAGTATCAAGAAATAGCCGACGAACTCAATTTATCGGTCAAAACAGTAGATGTACAACTTACCAGAGCCAATCAATTTATTCGTAATCTGCTGAAAGAGAAGTGGTTAATTTCGGTAACTATTCCTTTGATTAGTCTGATTTTATAAATTTAGAAAAGAGCACTTCTCTGTACGAAATTTTATCCAAAAACAAAATGTCAATGAACCCCCAAATAAATAAAGAATTCATATTTAGCTACTTGTCAGGCAGTACATCAGCTTTACAAAAACAAATGGTTGATGAATGGGTTAAAGAACCCAGCCACGAAGAACTATTTTATAAATGGTTGATAGAATACGAGACTCAAAAACCGCAATATTTAACCGATGTAGCGAAGGGAATTGACTTATTCCATGATTATGCCAATAACTTTGATAGAAATCTAAACTCGGAATATCAGCAAACGGTTGAGCCAATAGTGCTTCATCGTCCCGCTTTAAAAACAAGTTGGATGGTTGCCGCATCGGTCATTTTGGGGTTAGTAATCGGTAGTTGGATTTTTAGAGATTCAATCGTTTATCAAACATACACTACTGGTTTTGGTGAAACAAAATCTCTAATTCTAAGTGATAGCACCAATGTAACGCTTAACGCAAATTCATCTTTACGAGTACCTCGTTTTGGTTTTGGCACAAAAACTCGTGAAGTACTTCTTGCGGGTGAAGCAAATTTTTTGGTAACTCATAAGTCTGACAATCAGAAGTTTATGGTAAAAACTACCCAGGGATTAGAAGTTGTTGTTTTTGGAACGGAGTTTATTGTTTATGCCCGAGCCAAAGAATCAAAAGTTGTTTTGAATAAAGGAAAAGTGCAGTTACGTTATCAGGAAGGTAATATTCAGAAGCAAATCATCATGAAACCTGGAGATTTGATAACTTTTGATAAAATAAATCATCTGAAAAAAGAAGTAACCACTCAACCCGAAAAATACGCTGCTTGGAAAGACCACCGATTTATCTTTGAAGATACTACTTTGGAAGAATTTGCGACTATCATGCAAGAAAATTATGGGATCACGGTAATTGTCAAAGACTCAACATTGGCAAATCGTACACTCATTGGCTCGTTTCGTGCCGATAATGCAGATGAATTATTACAAATTGTGTCCGAAGTTTTTAGTGTAAATATTAATAGAACGGGCAATATGGTAGTGATGACGGATAATTAATTGTTGGAATTCCATCTATATAAAGTTTACTGATTAAAAAATATCTTTTCTAAAATTTCCACATATAATTAAACAAACATTTATGAAAAAATTAATTTTACCAAAATCATACTGGATGTGTATGATAATAACTATTTTATTGTGTTGCGGTCAAATAGGTTGGTCACAGATATTTGCAAAGGCACAAAGCAAAGCACCAAGAACAGAAGCGAGTTCTTCAATAGCTACACAGAGGCTTAGAACAGTTCTGAACGACCTCAAAAGTCATTACAGAGTTGATATTCTGTCGGAAGGTCGTTTGGTTGAAGGAATTATTATTCAAACTGATGCTGTGGATTACACGCAAAGTTTAGAGTATAATCTTGATAAAGTTTTGAAGG
>JANPGQ010000306.1:0-14099 GCA_031423975.1 Cytophagales bacterium
GTGGACTTTTTAAAAATTCAATGTAATCAAAATTATCATTCATTTCCTCAGAATCTTCCTTTTCGTATATTAATGCGAGAGATAATCGTTGAAAAGGAGTCAAATAAGGCATATATATCTTTTTGCAACTAACTCCCTCTAATAATTCTCTTATCCCATTTACATGGTCATCGTCTAAATGAGAAATTATAAGAACATCAATATGTTTGTCTTTCAATATAGTTGTTTTATAATTATCAATACATTGAGTTAATTTCTTCGGAGAATTAGAGCCACAGTCATAAACTAAATTGAATTGCATATTTTTTTTCGGTAACGTAATGTTACTTGAATAAAAGGCACCTTGACCTACTGGATGAAATTTAAATTTTGCATTAATCTTCAACATAATTGTATGATAGTATTTATTGTTATTTTAGAAGCTCTGTACATTATAAAGTCCAACTCCGAAACTACTCATTTTAATCTTCCACAATTTCCAAAATATAAACCAAACCACAAAAAAAGGGTCAGGATTTCACAATCCTAACCCTTAAATCAATTCAAATAAAGAAACTACCGCCCCATAAAATCCCCCCCAACAATCTCCTTCAACCCCTCCACAGAACGATTAAATTCATAAGCGTAAGACTCCACTTTTTGTCCTTCAAAATTTACATCAATCGTATTTCTGATGAAAACACTGTTTACGTTATCGTTGGCAAAAAATTCTTCGTATTCGTCTAAAATTGCTAATAATTTGATGGGACTGGTTAATTTATATAATTCTCCAATCGTCTTATCTGCCTGATTATCAGTCGTTATGAAAGCTGGGTAGCCTTCATCTTCAATCATATATAATTTACCTTGTGCCTCTGCCATGCCTACAAATTGAGCATTTTTTTCAATGAATTTGTGCAATTCGTTGCCTGCTTCTTTGCGTAATGTTCCGTAAACGAAAAGGTATTCATTTTTGTCAGGCTCGGGTAATTTTGCTTCTTCAACGGTCAAAACTAAGTCTTCTTGTTCCACTACCGTTCCTTCCGTTAGTACCACTCTACCAACGATTCCTTCGTAAGGCGATGATACAATTGATTCCATTTTCATGGCTTCAATGATGTATAACGGTGCATTTTTCTTGATTTCGTCACCCGCTTTTACCAAAACTCTGCTCAAACGTCCTTGTAACGGAGCGCCAATATCGCCTTTGGTAGTCGCCTTCACGTGTTGGGCTTTCACAACCTTGATAGTTTTGTCCAAAACCTTGATTCTACGAGCTTGTCCGTTTAGTTCAAAAGTGATATTTCTAAGCCCCGATTCATCAGGTTCAGATTGATTTAAGTATTTGACAATGATGGTTTTACCTTCGTCAATGTTAATCAAAATCTCTTCGTCTGGTTTCAAACCGTACAAAAATGCAGGCGTTGGAATCAAGGATACCTCACCGTAAATTTGTTGGTGTTTGTAATAATCTTCATACACTTTCGGATACATTTTGTACGAAAGATAATCCAATTCTCCTTGCTCGTTTTCTGGGAATTTCGCTTGAAAATCCGCAAAATCTTGCTCAAAATCAATCGGTAAAATCGAATCATTCGGGCGAGTCGTCATAGCTGTTTCACCTTTCAAAATGATTTCTTGCAATTGTTTCGGGAAACCACCGTAAGGCTGACCCAAACCACCTTTGAAGAAATCTTTAACTGACTCAGGGAACGAAAGCGTTGCCCCACGAGCATATACGTCTTCGGCGGTTAATGAATTGGCAGTCATGAAAATTGCCATATCACCCACCACTTTCGACGAAGGCGTAACTTTCACGATGTCACCAAATAACTTGTTGGCTTCGTGGTAATTATGTTTCATCAATTCAAATTTATCACCCACGCCCAAGGCAATCGCTTGACCCCGTAAATTGGTATATTGTCCCCCAGGAATTTCGTTGTCATAGACCTCAGCCGTACCCGCTTTCAATTCCGATTCAAACGGATAATACATCTGACGCACATCTTCCCAATAGTTTGAATATTGATTCAATAACGGCAAATCCATCGCACATTCACGTTCATGTCCTTGCATCATTGCCACGATAGAATTGAAGTTTGGTTGAGCCGTCAAACCTGACATTGCCCCCAAAGAACAGTCAATAATATCAACGCCCGCTTCGATGGCTTTTAAATACGTTGCCGCTTGAATTGAAGAAGTATCGTGCGTGTGTAAATGTACAGGAATTGACAAAGCTTGGCGTAATTCTGTTACCAAAAGGTTGGCTTGATACGGACGTAAAAGCCCAGCCATATCTTTGATACACAAGATGTTAGCGCCTTCATCTTCCAAAGCACGAGCCATATCTAAGTAATATTGTAACGAATATTTTTCATTCGTAAAAACATCACCTGTATAGCAAATTGAAGCCTCGGCAATGGCATTTGTACGTTCACGAACAGCTCTGATGGAAACTTTCATCGCTTCAACCCAGTTTAATGAGTCAAAAATTCTGAAGACATCAATCCCCGATTCGGCTGATTTTTCTACAAATTTCTCAATCAAATTATCTGGATATGCCGAATAACCAACTGCATTTGAACCTCTGAAAAGCATTTGCAAAAGCATATTTGGCATCGCTTCACGGAATTCTTGCAGACGTTTCCACGGTGATTCGTTCAAGAAACGCATCGCTACGTCAAACGTGGCACCGCCCCAAACTTCCATTGAGAATAATTGTGGGAAGTTTTTAGCGTAACTTTCAGCAACTGCCATCATGTCTTTGGTACGCACACGGGTTGCGAGCAATGACTGATGTCCGTCTCTAAAAGTGGTATCGGTATAAAGAATTTGCTTCTGTTCTTTGATGTACTGAGAGAATTTTTCTGCTCCCATTGAATCCAAAAGCTGTTTGTTGCCTTTTGGATATTCGCCGAAAGTATCAAAAGCAGGGATAACGGGTGTTCTGAAACTTCTATCTAATTTTACTTTTACATCAGGATTTCCGTTGACAACTACATCGCCCAAATAGCGAAGAACTTTTGTCGAACGGTCACGAGAAGTAGTAAAATTGAATAATTCTGGGTGTCCGTCAATGAACTGTACCACACATTTTCCTTGTTGGAAAATTGGGTGAGCAATTACATTTTTCAAGAAAGGAATGTTGGTTTTCACGCCACGAATACGGAATTCGGTCAAGGCACGAGCAAGGCGTTGAGAAGCCCCTTTCAAAGTACGACCACGAGCCGAAACTTTCACCAACATTGAATCAAAATAAGGCGAAATTTTTACGCCTGGATAAGACGAACCTTCATCCAAACGAATGCCAAAACCTGCGGCATTTCGGTACGCAATAATTGTTCCGAAGTCAGGTTTGAAACCATTGGCAGGGTCTTCCGTGGTGATTCTACATTGAATTGCGTAACCATTTAGTGGTATATCTTCTTGCTTCAAAATATAAATTCCATTGTCCGAAAGTTTATAATTCATGGCAATCAAAATCTGCGTCCGCACGATGTCCACACCCGTAACTTCCTCAGTGATTGTGTGTTCCACCTGCACACGAGGATTCACTTCGATAAAGAAAATGTTTTCATCCTTATCCACCAAAAACTCAACCGTTCCTGCATTATAGTAATTAACGGCTTTACCAATGGCAATGGCATAAGCATATAATTTCTGACGAGTTTCTTCTTTCAAACCAAAAGATGGAGCAATTTCTACAACTTTTTGGAAACGTCTTTGTACCGAACAATCACGCTCGTAAAGGTGAACTAAATTGCCGTGTTGGTCGCCAAGTAGCTGAACTTCAATGTGTTTAGGTTGGTCAATGAATTTTTCGATAAAGATTGTATCATCGCCAAAGGCATTTTTTGCTTCGTTTTTTGCTTCGTTGAAGGCATTTAAAAACATTGCTTCCTCCCGAACAACTCGCATACCACGTCCACCACCACCAGCAGCAGCTTTTACCATCACTGGGAAACCAATTTTCTTGGCTTCACTCAATGCAACATCCGCATTGATTAATTCCTCTTTCGAGTCTTCAATCATCGGAACATTTGCTTTACGAGCTACCACTTTTGCGGCTACTTTATCGCCTAATGCGTCCATTGATTCAGGCGAAGGTCCAATAAATTTGATACCTTCCTCACGACAACGACGAACCAGTCCAACGTTTTCAGAAAGGAAACCATAACCTGGGTGAATGGCATCAATTTTCTTTTCTTTACAAAGTTTAATGAGTCCCTCAATGTCTAAATAGGGTTTTAAAGGCTCATCATCTTTACCGATTTGGTAAGCTTCATCGGCTTTATAACGGTGGAGAGAATAACGATCTTCAAAGGTATAAACCGCTACCGTGCGAATGCCTAATTCGGAAGCCGCACGCATGATACGAATAGCGATTTCGCCACGATTGGCGATAAGAATACTACTGATTTTTTGAACGTAAGTTTGAGCCATTTTTTTTCAGTTATCAGTTAACAGTTATTAGTTATTAGAATGGAGGAAATCTTTATTGTGATAAAATCAGAACATTAAAGAGTTTAATATGCTTTAAATCTTACAAAAATCAATAAAAAATTGGGTATATTATAGCAAAAGCCTTATAAAATTTGGTGATATTAGAAATATGCAATTTTATTTGGGTTGGTTGATATTTTGAGAGTGGTACTTCACCCTAAGCTAAATGTAAACCCAAAACCAAACCCCACATCATTGCAAAACTAATTAGCATAGAAACGTTTACTAACATTCCCGCTACCTCGGTATCATAGCCCAATTCATTGGAGAAAGGAATGATAGTCATGCCTACGGGGATGATGATAACAATTAATAAAACATTACGGTAAAGTTGTTCAACTGGCAAAAAATAAAAGAATAGAAAGCCCAACAAAAAGCCCCAAAAATAACGAATAGCCAAAACTTTTGCTACTTTTTTGGTTAAATCTGGCGTGATGTATAGATTCATATAAACGCCCATAATTAACAAGACAATTACCTTATTTCCTTTTGCCAACACCTCTAAAATATCCAATAAAATTTGAGGTAAAGGAATAGCCGTTAAATTGAAAAATACCCCTACCAAAATGGCTTGGAAAGGTAACAACGTGATGATTTTGAACAAAGCTTGTTTAGTATTGGTAGCAATACTCGCTCCCTGATTTTTATCCGACATAAATACGCCTGTGCCATAAACCAAACCGAATACGGCAAAGGAATTTCCAAAGTCGAACATGGCAGCGTAAACCATTCCTGCTTGTCCCCAAATGCCTTCTATGAGAGGATAAGCAAACAATCCTAAATTAAAACCGCCACTTCCCATGATGAGGATTGCCTTCATTTTTCGAGGAAAATCCTTAAAAAAATAAGAAGCCATTGACATGGAAATCAAGGAAAAACAAAAAGAAATGATGGGTAATAGCAACAAATTCCACTCAAAATGTACCCGCAACATCGTTACGAACATCAAAGCAGGAAAGGTAGTGTGCATCAATAATTTAGAGATAGTTTTGCCTTCATCCTCAGTGATGATATTTTTTCTTTTTAGGATGTAACCAAGGAAGATAATTGATAATGCGGTTAGGAAGACGGTATTGGTTTGGTTCATTTATTTGATAGTTACTAATTTCCGACTTTCATTTAGCCCATCAATCCTTAAATTAACAATATAGGTGCCTGCCGAAAATTGACTTATTTTAATATTTTGAGCATGATTGCCTTGCGTTAATTTTTCTTCTACACTTGTAAAAATTTCAGCACCTGTAAAATCTATAATGGAAAGTTTTACATCCGAGGTTTTGGTCAGTCTGAAACTCACATTAATACTCTCTGTACTGGGGTTTGGGTAAATATTCATGCCAAAAAAATCTTCAATGGGAGATTCATTAGACAAGACATTTATATTTTGTAAATCTTTCAATATCAGGTTATTAGGGTCAATAGTTACGATACTGGGCTTTTGTTTAACAGTAAATTCAAAGTTTTGATTTTGTCTGTCATTAAATACTGTTATGGTAGTATCTCCTAAGCCTTGATTTACCTTAATTTGTATGGGCATCGTAAAAAATACAGGGTTAGTATTGGTGCTTTGTGTTAGGTTTATATTTACCCTAAAAGTACCATTTGATAAGGGAGTAATTGCCCATTGAGATTTGTACCTTGGATAGTTTTCACCATATAGCCATTCCTTGAAAAAATAGTCTAAACTTTGTCCATAAACTTGTTCAGCAATGCCTTGAAAATCCTCGATAGTTGCATTGCCATAAGCATTTTTAGAAGTGATATAATTTTGCAAAATCTTAAAGAATTTTTCATCACCAACCACTCCCCTAAGCGAGTGAATTACCACTGCACCCTTACGATAGGTACGGGCAGAATTGAAAATTTCATTGATATTATTGACATCCTGCACATAAATAGTGCCTTTGGCAGTTTTGGCACTCGTCATAAAACTACTGATGTAATTATCATATCCTACTTTGCCATTGATTGCTTCAGTATAAAGACATTCGCCATAAGAAGCAAAGCCCTCATTCAACCAAATATTCTCCCAAGATTTGCAAGTTACTTTATCCCCAAACCACTGATGGGTCAATTCGTGGGCAATTAATGTTTCGCCAAAACTTGAAATGGAGGTACAAGTTTGATGTTCCATTCCTCCTCCAACCAAATTGGGCGTGTCCATATTTTTCTTTGATGAAGGGATATAATCCGTATTTTTTTGAAAATAAATCCAACATAAAAGCGGTCTTATCCAGAGCAGTTTTAGCGGTATTTGTCAATGATTCAGGATAAATATAATGAGTGATTGGCATTTCATTTATACCATCATATTTGAATAAACCCTTGTATAATTCGTAATTACTACAAGCTATCGAAATCAAATATTGAGCAATGGGGTAGCGATTTTTCCATTGATAAGTTCGTGTACCATCCTGATTATCAAGGGTTTTCTCTAAAATTCCATTAGAAACCGATACATAATATTTATCCGCAGTAATCCAAACATCACTGGAATCTGCCTTATCGTCCACCGCATTTTTGCAAGGAAACCAATCGGAAGCTCCAAAAGGTTCAGACAATGACCATATCGCTAAATCTTTATTATTGTTATGAGTTCCAAAAACAAAACTGCCTAATCCTGCATCAGTTGGAGTGCCATGATAATAAATAATAAAACTAATGGTCTGATTTTCAGCGTATTTTTTATCTAATTGAATTTTAATTTGATTGTCTTGATGGAAAAAAGAGAGTCGTCTATTATCAATTTTTATAGAATCAGTCGTGAGGGTGTTTTGCAGGTCAATGATAATTTGTGACAGATTAGAGGTTTTACTTTTGGCAATAATCGTAACTTCTCCCTTAATATTTTTGGGCGTGTAAGTTAATCCTAAATTGAGTTTATAATAGGTTACATCAATGTTATTATCAACGGCTTTTGTATTCGCCAATCGTTCATTTTGTTGGCGTTTTTGTAGGGCTAAAATCTTACCTAATGCACATTCACTATCGGGTATTTGGGCGTGTACGCATGAGAAAACACCTAAAAAAGCAAGGGTATTCATTAATTTTTTCATAGAATATTTGAGGTAATATGGCTAATTAATTTCTTAAAACTCGTACAAAACCTTATCATCATCGCTCCAAATTTTCAAATGATAAGAATTATCTGGCTGAACAATCAGTTCCATAAATCCTGGTTTACTGGCTGAAAATAAACAGTCCTTTTGAAGTATTTCACGTTTAATATGCGTCAATTTGCTTCCAGAGCCACTTATTAGAAATAAATTATTGGGTCGTTGAATAACTTGTAAATTATGTTCATGCCCCGCAATGGCAATTACCCCTTTATGTTTATCCAAAACATCATAAATACTTTGGGCTAAATTGCGATAACGAGATTCATTCATTTCCGACATAAAAGCACGGTTTAGTCCCAAAGGTCTAAAAACGCTAAAAGGCGTATAAGTTGCCAAGGCGTACATCCACATTTTATCTTTATGATAACCATGTTCGCCGTAATCAACCATTGGGTGATGGGATAAAAAAATGGGGATTTTCTTTTGCTTTTCAGTTGCCGTCAAGATAGAATCAAGCCTTAGAAAATACTTTATTTCATCCTTTTTATAACTACCATCCTTGCCTACTTTATGGAAAAATTGACGGTGTAACCACCAATCGATATCATTAAAAATCAAAACCATATTTCCAACATTGTGAACGGTTGGTCCGGGCAGTCCTAATTCAGGAAAAAAATGCTTCAATTGTGTAGAACCCAACGAATCTTTTGCGTATTTGTTGATATAATTTGCTTGCCTGATTACGTTCACATATCCTTTCCAACGCCCCTTTGCCCAGTCGTGATTACCTGGGATAAAATACCAATCACCTTTGAATTTTTTTAAGGTATGGAGTTGAGTCAAGAGCTTCAATTCAGCATCTTTTGTTCCATCCAGTCCACGAGGATATATGTTATCTCCCAAGAAAATTACGCCTCCGTTTGCATTAGCTTCTAAATGTTTTTGAAGAGTTTTGTGAACTTTATTTTGCTCTGTATTATTTCCAGCATCGCCAATCAAAAATAGCGAATAGGGTTTATTTTGAGCCAGTAATCCATTGGAAATCAGAAGAATCCATACAAAAATTATTTGTTTCATAAGCAAACTATTGGCATTAGGAGTTAATCACACTTTCTCTTATTTTCGCTACTAAAACCTCATTAATTTTACGGTAACTTTCCACCGTCCAGCCCGCAATGTGTGGCGTAAGAATAACGTTTTTTTGTTGAAATAAATGTGTATAAACCTCACTTTGTTCGGGTGTGAGCGTAGTTAGTTTTTCGTTTTCTAATACATCTAAACAAGCCCCTCTCAATTTACCCGATTGTAGGGCTTTCAGAACAGATTTGGTAGAAACCACTTCACCACGAGAGGTATTTATGAGGAAAATATTTTTTTTGAATTGATTAATAAAATTATCATTTACCATCATGCGGGTGTTACTCGTAAGCGGAACGTGTAAGGAAATAATGTCTGCCTGTTCAAAAATATCATTCAAAGATGCTTCTTCTGCAATAAATCCAAATTCAGACGAATGTTTATTTTGAATATCATACGCTAATACCTTTACCTGAAAGCCAAGCAATCGTTGAGCAACGGCTTTGCCCATATTACCAAAACCGATGATACCGACTGTCATACCACTGAGTTCAATTCCACGGTTTTCTTCCCGATGCCAGATTCCTTGGCGTACCTCTGCATCGGCAATATTCAGTTTATTAAAAAGCATCAGAAGCATTCCCAAAGTATGCTCTGCCAAAGCATCAGAATTCCCTTCGTTTGCCGCAAAAACTTTGATATTTTTTTCTTCAACTGCCTGTAAATCAATTAAATCTAAGCCAGCCCCTGCCCTACCGATAAATTCTAATTTGGAACAGTGTGATAAAAAATCACGGTCAATTTTGGTTTTACTTCTTATCAAAAGTCCTTCATAATCTTGAATGATTTCCAAAATTTCAGCACGCTTAATATCGGGTTGATAATTTACCTCAAAGCCCAATTCCGCTAACATCGGAAAGATATTTTCATGTAAATCATCAGCAATTAATATTTTTTTCATTTTTCAAAAGTTACAGGAGTTAAACAGTTAGATAGTTAAAGTAGTTTAGAAAGTCCCCAAAATAGGTTTCTAAAACCATTCAACCAAATAACTTTTTAACTCCTATAACTCCTTTAACTTTTTAACTTATTTTAAAACTTTAACTTTTTCAAATTGTTCAAGCTAATCTGAACACCTTCTAACGGAGTACGTTTGTAGGCTTCTAATTCTACAATATAGTATTTTGCCCCTGAAGTTTTATCGTTAAAAATTTCTTGAAAATTAATATCGCCCTCTCCTACTTCAACACTTACATTTTTTACAGGGTCATGGTCTTTCACGTGGAAATGCGTGAAGCGATTTGGATACTTATGAAACCAATCTTGTGGCATTTGCTTGGCAAATTTCACCCAGTATAAATCCATTTCAAAAGTTACTAATCCCTTATCAGTATTATCCAAAAGGGTTTTGTACAACATTTCACCGTTAGCTTCTTTAAATTCAAAATCATGGTTGTGATAACCAAATTTCATATCCATACTCTTACAAATTTCCCCTGCTTTGTTGAACATTTCAGCCATTAATTTACCTTGTGTACGGTCTTCTTCTACCATCCACGGGGCAATTACATACTTTTGTCCTACTTTTTTAGCATCTTCAATAGTTCTCTTGTAATTATCAGAAATTTGCCCATTAACAAAGTCTTTACTCGTAATTCCAGCGTGTGCAGAGGGCATTTTCAAGCCATTATCTGCCAATACTTTCATAAAATCCTCCGTAGGAATTCCAAAAAACTTACCTTCTTTATAGTCAAAGCCTTCTACTTGCTTATAGCCCATTTTGGCAAGTTTTCGCAAAGTACCTTTGGCATCTTTGCCCATGTCTTCTTTCACAGACCATAATTGCAAGCCAATATTGCGAGCCATCGGTTTTTTGGGACCCGCTAATAAATCATTATTTAATAAAGCAAAGCCAGCAGCAGCTAATGCTCCATTTTTCAAAAAATCACGACGAGATTGTTGTTTGATTAACATTTTTTTCTAAGATTAAAATAAATTGATTCTGGAATAATTCGGATAAAAATAAAATACCCACAAACATAACGTTCATGGGTACAAAATTCTATTATTTAAATACATATATTTTCAAAAATAGCATATTATTTTATTTTTTAAAAGCCGAAGGAATCACATCTTTCCGATTTTTCACTACATCAATTGCCGTAAAAATGGCGTGCAACATGGATGATTCAGAAGCGGTGTTTTTTCCTGCAATGTCATAGGCTGTTCCGTGGTCGGGCGAGGTTCGCACTGCCGAAAGCCCAGCGGTGAAATTTACGCCTGTTTCAAAAGCAATATATTTGAAAGGAATCAAACCTTGGTCATGGTACATTGCCAAGACTCCATCATAATGCTTAAATTGAGCCGCTCCAAAAAAGCCATCGGCAGGAAAAGGACCAAAAACTAAATTGCCTTTTTTCTTAAAATTCTCAATAACTGGCGTAATAAATTCTTTCTCTTCATTTCCTAACAATCCATCTTCGCCAGCATGAGGGTTAAGTCCCAATACCGCAATTTTTGGCTTTTGAATCCCGAAATCTTTTTTCAAAGAATCAATCATCAAAGTCAATTTTTGCGTAATTCTTTCTTGATTTATTGCTCCACGCACCTTTCCAAGTGGAATATGTCCCGTTACTACTCCCACTCTAATTTCCTCTGAAACCAAAAACATCAAGGATTCTTTGGCTTCAAATGCCTCGGTAAAATATTCGGTATGACCAGGAAATTTAAAGGTTTCAGACTGAATATTATGTTTGTTAATGGGTGCCGTTACTACCGCATGAATATTCCCCGCCTTCAAGTCTTCGGTTGCTCGTACCAAGCAAGCCAAAGCCGCTGCACCAGCTTCTGGCGTAACTTTCCCTGGGCTTGCATCAGTGGCTTTGTCATCAAAACAAGTAATTAAATTCGTTAATTTATGATTGATTTGTTGAACTGATTGAATATTATTAAGCGTCCAATCCTTCAATTCTAACGACTTTCGGTAAAAACCTAAAACCCTTTGTGAGCCGTAAATCACGGGGGTACAGAGTTCTAAAATACGTTTATTGGTGAGGGCTTTTAAGATAACTTCTGGACCGATGCCGTTATAATCGCCTAATGTGATGCCTATGATTGGTTTTTGATATTCCACGTTATTTTTTAATTTATAAATATGCTTGCAATTTCCAAAATAATGCTGAAATAAAAAAGGTTCGAACATTATGTCCGAACCTCATTCATCAATTTTAACCTTTTATTCGCTTTCAGACTTACCTTTTCTTGATTGCAAAAGTCCATTTTTAAGTAATTCGTTATTCTTCCACATCTTCTTTTCAGATTTTAATTTTGACTTATCCTCATCGCTAACTGTCTGTAAATCAGACAAATCTGGGCAACCAGCATCAACCCAAGCCGTAAACCAAAAATCTGAAACACAACGAGCAGACTCCAATATTCTTTCATTAACCGTATTACCCAAACGTTCGGCATAAGCCTTGGCAAATTCTCCTGAATAATTTTTTCTCATCGCTCCAAATCTTTCAGAGCGCTTGAATTTCTTTTCATCGGTAAAGCCTGCCGAAGCACTAATTTCATCGGCTAAAACTTTATCCAACATCATTTTAGATTCTTTTATTTTTACCCAAATTTCTGCCATTGGGTCTTTCAAATACTTGGCTTTGTGGTCTTGAAAAAGATTATAATTTTCAATATTCATTTCAGGAACGGTACTTTCCCAAAGTGAATGTAAACCTCGCTGATTGGTCATCTGTCCATCATAATTGATAGTAGTGTGCAAAGGAACATGAACATCTGAAATATAATGTCCCAAATCGGCAGAGTAATATAAAATACTGTCTTTCAGCTTATTACGAAAAGAATTAGTTAATTTTTCTTGCAATTTCATAATCTCCCACGGCACTGTTCCGTACTTTCTGAGGGTATCTTCTGAATATTTTTTTACCGCATCTTCCCAAGTTCTTGGTACATTTTCGAGAGGGTTTTCGCCAAAAATGGGAGCATCAATATCAATAAAATGTTTAGTTGCTTCTGTTTTATCTGTATTACGTCTCACATCAGGACGAACCGAATTATAAACTTCATAATCCAAGTTTTTATAGAAGAAAATACCCAAGTTTTTGGGCAAAGAATAGATAGCAAGTTGATGAATGGTTTTGTGGGCAAGGAATCCCCAAGAAGAACAACCTACAATAAGTATGAGGGCTGTTACTTTAACAATTAATTGTTTGTTGTACATAATTTAGATATGGAATAATGGGATATTATTGTATAAATTTATAGTTTTAATTCAAAATATAGTACGTCTGAAAGAGGGTTGTAAACGTAAGGGGCTGTTTCCACAAAACCCACAGAACGATACAAGGCTATGGCTTCTTTTAGTTTGGCCACTGTATCTAACTTCATTGATTTATAAGCAGATTCTTTGGCAAATCTAATCAATTCTTCCACTAATTTTCTTCCCAAGCCCGTGCCTCTACCCTCCGAACGTACAAATAAGCGTTTCATTTCGCAAATACCTTCACCAATCGGTTTCAGAGCTATGCAACCCAATGTTTTACCATTTAATTTTGCCAAAATAATACAACCTTGCGGTGGCGAATAAACTTGATGAAGCGTTTGTAATTCTTTTTCAAAATCTTGAAAACATAAATCAACTTGCAGAAATTCTGCGTATTCAATAAAGATATTTCTCACCTCTTCAAGTTCTTCAATCGTATATTTTACGTACTCTAATTGCATAATCTAAACAATGTTTATTAAGAATCTAAGATTCACAAGGTGGTATCAAATTGACACTTTACTTTTGGACATGAATTTACAAGAAATATTTCAAAACATCATTGCAGATGATGCCCTTCATGCGAGGTTTCTAAATACTTTGTCTCTCATGGAAAATACTGGTGCCAGAAAAATCTCGGCATCAGAACACAAAACGAAAGTATCGTACCTAATCCTAAAACACGCTTGTGAAGAAGCCAGACACGCTTTTTACTTAAAAAAACAGATTTCAAAGGTAGCAAAATTAGATAATTTCCCTACTTATGAAAATCAATACCTCATTGCCCCATTTGCCAGTTATACGTATTTACAATTACTTGATATTCAGGTCTGTAGATATTTAAAAAAGACATTAAGTCTAACTGGTGATGACTTGAAATATGCAGCTTATTTGTTGGTTACTTACGCCATTGAAGTACGGGCAGATGAACTTTATCCAATTTATCAAGCCGCTTTGGACGAAGCTAAGTCAAAGGTAAATGTGAAATCTATTATCATTGAAGAAGAAGGGCATTTGGAAGAAATGATTACTCAATTAAAAACATTTTCGTCCGACTGGGAAATACACGCTGGTAAGGCTTTAGAAATTGAAAAAGAGTTATTTGACAATTGGATTAAAAATCTTTTAGATTAAAAAAACTGATTTTGCATATTTTTCGCTGTTTATTGACAAATTTTAGTCAAATTATTCTATTAATTTTG
>JANPGQ010000307.1:0-9406 GCA_031423975.1 Cytophagales bacterium
CGGATGTATCTAATGTAGTTTTAGCAGGAACACCAACGGCAACGTTTGCTCAATCTTCGGCTGGAATGGGGATTGCAGTTACAGTTACTGGTTATACCATAAGTGGTTCAGCAACTGGAAATTATTCTCTCGCACAACCAACGGGTTTAACGGCTGATATTTCAGCACTTGGCACTCCCGCCATTAATAGTGGACTTACTGCTTCTGCCACTTATGGAGTACCTGCTACCACTTACACCATTACAGCAACAAATTCTCCAACCAGTTTTAATGCAACGGGTTTACCTGCTGGATTAAGTATCAATACGACAACTGGGGAAATTACGGGTACACCCACGAGTGTGGCGGGGTCACCATTTAGCGTTATTATTTCCGCCACCAATATCAGCGGTACGGGTACTGCCACGTTAGTTTATACCATTAATAAAAAGGCGTTGGCGGTAAGTTTGTCTTTGGGTGTTGATAAGGTTTATGATGGAAATAATTTAGCGACCATTACGGGTACATTGACTGGAATGGTTGGAACGGACATCGTTACCTTAAATGGAACGGGGACTTTTGCACAAGTGAACGTTGGAACAAATATCTCAATTACTTCAACTTCAACCTTGGCAGGAACGGATGCGGGAAATTATTCACTTACTCAACCAACAGGATTATCGGCAAATATTACTGCCAAACCTTTGACCATTACAGGAGTAACTGCCAATAATAAAAACTATGACGGAACAACAACCGCCACGTTATCTGGTGTTGCCACTGCCACACTTACAGGAATCGTAGCTGGTGATGAATTAAATGTTATATTAGGAGGAACTCCTGTGGCAAACTTTGCTCAGTCTTCCGTAGGTAATGCCATTGCAGTTACGGTAGTAGGTTTTACCATTTCTGGAACGGCAACGGGTAATTATTCTTTAACTCAACCAACGGGTTTGTCTGCCAATATTGTGGCGGTGCCTGCTCCAGTAATTAATAGTGTACTAACCGCATCGGCTACGTATGGAACTGCTGCTTCAACTTATGTAATTACCGCCACAAATAGCCCAACCAGTTTTAATGCCACAGGTTTACCCGCAGGCTTAAACATCAATACAAGCACTGGGGAAATTACTGGTACGCCCACGAGTATAATTGGCTCTCCATTTAGTGTAACTATTTCTGCTACAAATACTGGCGGAACTGGAACTGCTACTTTGGTTTATACGATCAATCAAAAAGCCCTAACTGTAACTGCTCCCCTTGCTAATAATAAAGTTTATGATAAAACAAATGTAGCCACCATTTCGGGAACATTAAACGGTGTTTTTGGTAGTGATGTTGTAACTTTAAACGGAACGGGTACTTTTTCGCAAGTAAACGTTGGAACAAGTCTTGTAGTTACTTCAACTTCTACTTTGAGCGGAACAGATGCCACAAAATATACACTTATTCAACCAACGGGATTGACGGCAAATATTGCCGCTAAATCTTTATCAATTGCCAGCCCAGTTGCTCAGAATAAGGTTTTCGATGGTAACACCAATGCTACTATTACAGGTATACTAACGGAAGTGATTTCTCCCGATGCAGTAAATTTGATAGGAACAGGAACGTTTGCATCAAGTGCGGTTGGAAATGGCATTGCTGTTACCTCAACTTCAACTTTAGGAGGTGCTGAGGCAGTGAATTATACTCTTACCCAACCAACGGGTCTGACGGCAAATATTACGGCCCCACAGTTTTCTACTGGCAATTTAGTAGTTGTGAACGTAAGCAGTACCAACGTTGCCAGTTTAATTGAATATACCAATTCGGGTAATTTACAACAAATTTTTAGCATTCCTTCCACTGGTACAGATGCACTGACTCTAAGTTATGGTGCTACTTCGGAGGGTGCATTATCACGTTCTCCGTCGGGGTACTATTTAGGTTTAGCGGGTTACAGAACTGGTACAAGCGGAAGTGGAACTGACCGTGTTATTGTCAGAGTCAATAGTACTGGAACGGTTAATGCTAAATCGGTAATTCCAAATGCGGAGGGGCATACGAATAATAATATTAGGGCGGCAGTATTTAATGATGATGGTTCTCGTTTTTGGACGTCGGGAACCGGTACAGGCGGTGGTGTAAGAACAAACGTCTTTGAAGCTACGAGCGGTAGTGTACAAGTGAGTTCGACTTTGACTAATACTAGAGCTATCAATATTTTTAATAGCCAATTGTACGTCAGTTCGGCTAGCGGAACATTTCAAGGTTTAAGTGCCGTTGGAACGGGCTTACCTACTTCAACAGGAAATACAATTGCTATTCTGCCAGGATTTTCAACTGCTTCTGGACCAAGTTCTTCTGGATTTGCTATTAACTCATCCAGCACCATTGCCTACGTTGCCGATGATAGAGCTACTGCTTTGGGCGGAATTCAGAAATGGACTTTTAGTAGTGGTGCTTGGACGCTGGCTTACACGCTTGGAACGGGCGTAGCCAATATTGGTACAAGAGGATTAACGGTTGATTGGACTGGAACCAATCCTATTATTTACGCCACTACTGCTGAAGCAACTTTGAATAGAATTATCAAGATTACGGATACGGGAGCAACTTCCACAGTAAGTACTTTGGCAACTTCATCAGCTAATAATATTTTTAGAGGAATTGCTTTTTCTCCCATTTTAGCACCAACATCCGTGTCTCTTTCAGTAAGTTCAAATACTGGAACCGAGGTAGGAACAACCGTTATCACTGTTACTGCCACTGCATCATCACCAGTAGTTGGAAATCAAACGGTTAGCTTAGGTGTAACAGGAACAAATATTACCGCTGGAGATTATATATTGTCAAATTCTACCATCACTATTCCAAATGGCAGTACAACTGGTTCGGTAACATTCACGATTATTGATGATATTTTAGCAGAAAATAGTGAAACCGCTATTTTAACGATTAGTAATCCTTCATCAGGAATTATTTTGGGAAGTCCAATTACCCAAAATATTACCATCACGGATAATGATAATACAGCCCCAACTATCTTAATAGATGTATCAACAACTTCTAATTACGTTGACGGTGGAATTACTGTCTCACCAGTGGGTTCTTTCGCCGTTAGCGGTGTAATAAATGACTCAACTGACCCTGGCAAAACGTTGGGCATTGATTTTACTATTGGCGATGCTGAAACGACGGTTAGTGCTTTGACAGTTACGGTGTCATCAAGTAATCTTGCAGTTGTCCCTACGGCAAATTTAGCTTTAACGGGAACGGGGGCTTCACGAAATCTAAAAATTACTCCTGCAGCGGTGGGTTATTCTACCATTACAATATCGGTAAATGATGGAATTTCAACCACTTCATTTATCGTAAACTATGCCGCTTCGGCTGCTTCAAGTACTCCTATAAATTCCCGTTATCTCACAGGAAAAAGTGATGCCAGCACCGCCATTGTGATTGATGCTGACTATATGTTGGTAGGTGATGATGAAGACCAAAAACTTAGATTGTATAACCGCAATAACTCGGGCTTGCCTGTGAATAGTTTTGACTTTTCAGCTTCTTTAAATTTAACGGATCTATCAGGGGGGGTACCAAGAGAAGTTGATATTGAGGCAGCAACCAGAGTTGGCAATAGTATTTTTTGGATGGGTTCTGAAAGTAATGCCGCCAGCGGAAATAGTCGCCCAAATAGGAATCGAATTTTCAAAACGGATATAGCAGGAACTGGGATAAATACTACCTTGACGTATGTGAGTCGCTATGATTTTATGAAAGATGATATTATTGCTTGGGATGTTAATAATACCCACGGAAAGGGCGCAAATTATTACGGTTTAGCTAATAGTGCGGCTGCAAACGTAATCCCTGAAAGCACTAATTTAGACGGCTATAATATTGAAGGTTTGGAAATGGCACCGAATAATACAACGGCATATATTGCATTTAGGGCACCCCAAACCGTTCCAAACAACAGAACAAAAGCCTTAATTATTCCAGTAACTAATTTTACCACTATTTTATCAAGTAATGGTGGCATAACTGGTTCGGCTACATTTGGTACACCAATTGAATTGAATTTAGACGGCAGAGGAATTCGTGAAATTAGAAAAAATGCCAACAATGAATATCTCATTATTGCAGGAGCAAGCACCGATGGAATTGCTTTGAAAGATTTTAGATTATATGCTTGGACTGGTAATCCAAATGATGCTCCCATCAGGCTTTCGACCGATTTAGCGGGAATTAATGCTGATGGTAGTTTTGAGTCGATAGTGGAAGTGCCTGCTGGATTGGCAACGGGAAGTAGTGTTCAATTATTATTAGATTCGGGTGGAAATGTTTGGTATGGTGATGCTATTGCATCAAAAGATTTGAGTCAGTTAAATTTCCAAAAATTCAGAACGGAAACCGTTACTTTGGGCGATGCTTCTCTGAAAACAGGCACCATCACTAATACTACTTTATGTGAAAATTCAACATTTAGTGTTCCTTTTTCCATCAACGAAATTTTTGCTAATGGTAATATTTTTACCGCCCAATTGAGTGATAATACGGGCAGTTTCCTAAACCCAATCTCAATTGGTACTTTCACCGGTACAACTGCTAATAGTATTTCTGTAACAATTCCCAATGGGCAAACCCTCGGAAGTGCGTATCGGATTAGAGTAGTTTCAAGTAGTCCCTCAATTATTGGCACGAATAATGGTGTTAATGTATCCGTTATTGCTAAGGTAACTCCCACATTTACAGCGGTTTCGCCTATCTGTGCGGGATCAACTTTGGCGGCTCTTCCAACTACTTCAAATAATGGAATCACGGGTAGTTGGTCGCCAGCTTTGGATAATACAAGCACTACGGTTTATACTTTTACGCCCGATGCTGGTCAATGTTCCAACTCGGCTACTTTAACAATTACAGTGAATCCAAAACCTGCCAGTCCTACAAATGTTTCGGTAAATACCACCATTTGTAGTGGCAACGGCGTTGTTTTATCGGCAACTTGTCTTGCTGGGTCAAGCCCAACATGGTACGAAAATGATGAGATTACTCCTTTGGCTTCTACCAATATTCCTACCTTAACGGTAACAAGCACCTTTAAAGTAAGATGCGAAACTAATACTTGTAATAGTGCATTTTCAAGCGTAACTATTACCGTAAGTTCACCCCTAACGCCAACTATCCCGCAAGATGTGGTGGTTGTGCCTTTCGGAACATCGGTAACCTTACAATCAAGTGGGTGCAACGGAACCGTAAATTGGTATAATAATTCGGGGATTTTGGTGAATATGCCCATTTCGCCCAAATGCTCAGATTATTATTATGCTCAATGTGTGGTTTCAAGTGGAGGAGTTGCCTGTACGAGTCCCAGTAGCAGAAAAGTTTATCTAAAAATTACGCATCCTTTTGAAGTTATGAGCATAATTAGTGGTGGAAATTGGGAAGATGCCAGCACTTGGAGTGGCAGTAGAATTCCTCAAAATGGCGACTTAGTAATTATTGACACGGCTCATACAGTCTTTATTGTATCAAATTCTGCCAAAGCTCAGTGCTTAGAATTACGGAGTGATGCAACCTTGAAATATTCAAATCCAAGTTCAAAACTTAGTATTGGTTTTTAATCAATACCCCGAAAATCAAAATCATCAAACTCAAATATGAACACACAAACGTTTTTTCCTTTGCCCAATAAACAACGAAAAATTGAAAGAATAGATTATTCTGAAATAATGTATTTGGAAGGGAACATCAATTATACGCTTATTTACCTAAAATGTGGTAAAGTCAGACTTTCACCCAGAACTTTGAGCTATCATATAACTAATTCTTTGAATGATAATTTCATTAGAATTCACAGGGCATTTTGTGTGAATAAACAATTTATCCATTCTTATGATGCCAAGTTGAATCCTAAATATTTATTACTTTTTGGAGGGGTTCAATTAACGGTTTCTCGACGAAAAATGAAGGTATTAGATGAATTTTAAGCGTTTCGTTCAACGCTTATCAAAATACTTGAATTATATCATTTAGCCTAATAAAAGCTGTCAAACTTTGGCAGCTTTTATTGCGTTATATAGCCGTAACATTGGCTCATTTTATTGATTATTTCATAATATTTCCTTGTCTCCCACCTAACATTGCATCCATAATTTTACTGTCTATATGTCTCACCATTTAATCAATAAATGGTAAAAAATACTATTCATCAAATAGACTAAAATTATGACACACTTTTTCGCTCAAAAATCTATTTTTAAGCCTTATTTTTTCGTGGCTATGTTGTTACTTTTTGTTCAAAAATCATTTGGACAAACGTATTTCAATATGGCTTCAGGCAATTATTCCGAATCCTTCACGGCTTGGACTTCTCCATCAACCAATTCATGGTCGTCCGTTGCTATTAGTGCAGGTACAATTCCTGCTGCCACCGCCACAACGGTTTCTTCTGCTTCGTTCAGTACAGGTACATCTGGTGGAGTTCAAAATGGCAATACCAATATCCAATTTTTATCCACAGGAACTACCGATAATTCTTCGGCAGTTGCCTTAGACCTAAATCTTAATTTTACGGGCAGAAACGCTGGAATGCTAAGTTTTGATGCTGCCACGGTATTTAATAGTACAGGAAATAGAGCAGGAAGTTTGAAAGTTTATTCGTCCGTCAATGGTACAAGTTGGACTGAATTGACGGGTACAAATTTACCTTTTACCGCCAATAATAATGTGGCAAAATCAGGGTCAATAAGTATTACTTTACCCACAACTTTTAATAACCAGGGTACGGTAAAACTCAGATTCTACTACCACAACGGAGGTACTGCCACATCACCATCGGGTAGTCGTCCAAAGATTTCTATTGATAATGTTTTGGTTACTTCCACCAGTACTGGTCCAAATCTCTCCGTCAATCCTACCTCAATTGCAGGACTGAGTTATTTTACTGGAAATGGACCATCTGAGGCTTCTACCTATAATTTATTTGGTTCTTCTTTAACGGGAGATATTACGGTTGCCGCCCCTGCAAATTTTGAAATTTCAAATACTTCTTCAACGACTGGTTTTGCTAATTCTCTAACGATTTCACCCGTTTCTGGCTCTATCAATTCAACGATTTATGTGAGATTAGTGTCGGGACTTGCTGCCAATTCATACACAGGCACCATTACGCATAGCGGTGGTGGTTCGGCTACCAATCCAAATTTGAGCGTTTCAGGCTCGGTTGCGGATATTGTATTGCCAACCAAACTTGCCATTACTGCTATTACGCCTGTTTCACCCTTATTAAATACTGCTTTTTCAGTAAATATTCAGGCACAAGATGATGCAGGAAATGCTCAAAATGTATCTTCGGCAACTAATGTAAGTATTTCTCTAAATACTGGAACTGGCGTTTTGGCAGGAATACTAACGGGTACAATACCTGCAGGTTCAAATAGTGTAACCATCGCTGGATTAACTTATAATACGGCTGAATCAGGCATTATTTTAACGGTAACAAAAACGAGTGGAGATAATTTACTGGCTGGCAATAGTGCTTCTTTTACCGTAAATGATGCCTCCATAAAATCAGTTGCATCAGGTAATTGGAATAGTACAAGCACTTGGGACTGTGGCTGTATTCCGATATTAACGGATAATATTCGCATTAAAGCTGGACACACCGTGGTTGTTCCTGCTTCGACTACCGATTTAGGTTGTGCAAAATTATTTGTGGAAGCGGGGGCAACTTTGAACATTCAAAGTGCCACGTTCAAAATGAATTTTACGGTGCCGCCTGTGCTATCAAATAACATTAATGTTACGATGGGAAATCCGTCTAATGCAAATGCAACTATCTCGACACCAGATAATTATCTCTTAGAAAAGGATCAATATGTACTGAGCTACAACCGAACCGAAGGCAAATCTAATTGGGTAAGTTGGTATTTGAATAGTGCTTCTATTGGTTCAACCACCCGACAAAATGACTTCCGTCCCGACCCATCACTTCCCACAGGTTGGTATCAGGTGAATAATACGGATTATTCAGGCAGTGGTTTCGACCGTGGACACATGACTCCTTCGGGTGATAGAACCAGTAGTGTTGCCAATAATTCTGCTACATTTTTTATGACAAATATGGTTCCCCAAGCTCCCGACAACAATCAAGGACCTTGGGAAAAATTAGAAAGCTATCTCAGAGGACAATTAAGTGGACAGGAAATTTACATCATTAGTGGCTCGTATGGTGTGGGTGGAACAGGCTCGGCAGGAACAGTAAATACCATTGCAGGAGGAAAAGTTACCGTTCCATCACAGACTTATAAAATTGCTATAATTCTAACAAACGGTGTAGATGATGTCAATAGAGTAACCACCACTACAAGAGTCATTGCGGTTATTATGCCTAACGTTCAAGGAATTAGAGCAAATGATTGGCGACAATATCGTACAACGGTAGATGCCATTGAAACGGCAACGGGCTATAATTTTCTTTCTAATGTGCCTACTGCCATTCAGGATGTTATTGAGGCGACAGTTGATGTAGTGGCAAATTAATTGAAAACCATTCTGATAATATTAAACGAATGTTAAAAAAAAAATCACTAAGAAGTTGATAATGAGTTTCTTAGTGATTTTTTGTTTTCAAATAAAATCTTAATTCTCTAACAAACCATCCGTTAACCACTGCTTAATCTTGGCAATGTCAGCGGTTGCAATGGGTTTCGTCCCACCTTTTGGCATAAAGCCAGTCGCTGAAACATCCCGCTGAATACGGTCTAAAATGAGGGAAACATTGGTTTTTGCCGTAGTATAGTCATCCCATTTATTCACTTTGAAACCTCCTGCCAAATGGCAAGGCGTACAATTAGCTACAAAAATGGATTTAACATCGGCATTGTAGGTCAGTAATTTCGGAGCAACTACGGCTTCATCTTTTTTACAACTGAGGGTTAGGGTATATGCTAAAGCAATAACCATGAGAAAGTTTAATTTCGTCAGTTTTTCATAACAGATATGGGTTTTAATGTGATAACTAAACCCCATACGGCAGGTGTATATTTTTGGTTGCGTCAGGACAAAATTAACTGATAACCCTTCTAATCAACTCCTCTGCTGCCATTCTGCCCGTTTCTGCTCCTCCGTTCATGTAGCCTTGGGAGGTCTTGCTGCAATGTTCGCCCGCAAAAAACAGGTTGCCTACGGGTTTGGTTTCGGCCCCGCGGATAGTACTGTACTGCCCGGTTTTGTAACAGGCGTAGCTGCCCTTGCTAAACGGATATGCGGGCCAATGCATGCGTTGAGCCACGCCGGTGTAAGCCGCGGCACAGCCGGGCCACATAGCATTCAGTTGCGAAACGAATTTGGGTGCCTGCGTTTGCGGCGTACCTGCACCCAACTGCAATCCCTTTATACCGCCCTGGTAAACGGTAAAGCCGCCGGTGGTACCGGGTTG
>JANPGQ010000308.1:0-15871 GCA_031423975.1 Cytophagales bacterium
CTTCGAAGAAAGCCCGATTATTCCACAAGGTACACCCCGTGATTTTATGCCCCTTCCTTTGCCCAATGCCCCCGCTGATTTTGTGGGAAGAGGAAGCCTAAATGCCTCTCAGGAGCGTGATAAGGGCATTGGCTCTAACAATTTGGTGGTTGATGGTTCAAAATCTAAAACGGGTTTACCCATTTTAGCCAACGACCCACATCTTACACTTAGCTTGCCTTCTATTTGGTATCAGGCTCAGTTGGTAGGTCCCAATGTCAATGTTTATGGTGCTACTTTTCCTGGCACGCCCAATGTCATTATCGGTTTTAATCGTGATATTACTTGGGGCGTAACCAACGTTGGAGCGGACGTGGTAGATTGGTACGAAGTGAAGTTTAAGGATGCTAAAATGAATGAATATTGGCACAATAACCAATGGAAAAAAATTGAACGCTACATTGAAATCTTCAAAATAAAAGGTGGAAAGGACGTGCAAGACACGGTTTTGTACACGCACCACGGACCAATTGTATATTTGGATAATCAAAAACCATTCAAGAAAAATATTCCTACGGGTCATGCTTTGCGTTGGATTGCCCACGACAAATCGCAAGAATTGGTTACGTTTTACCAGTTAAATCGTGCCAAAAATTATGCTGATTATGTAAAGGCTTTGAGTTTTTATTCTGCTCCCGCCCAAAACTTTATTTTTGCCAGCAATCAAGGCGATATTGCGATGTGGGTAAACGGAAAATTCCCACTGAAAGCTCGTCAGCAAGGCAAATACATCTTGGATGGCTCGGATAAAAATGCGGATTGGCAGGGTTTTATTCCTCACGCACACAATCCTCACGCAAAGAATCCGTACCGAGGTTTTTTGAGTTCGGCGAATCAGTCGTCAACTGACCCATCTTATCCATATTATATCAACTGGGAATTTGCCCCTTCCGAACGTGGCAGACGCATCAACCAGCGTTTGGAGCGAATGACAAGTGCAACGGTGGATAGTTTACGAGTATTACAGAATGATAATTATAACTTGAAAGCAGATGGAATTTTGGCAAATATGATTGCTTTGGTGAAAACGCCAACGCCTACCCAAGCGGCTGCCATTAAGGTTTTGCAAGTATGGAGCAAGAAAAATGACCCCGCTGAAATTGCCCCGACTATTTTTGAAACATGGTCAAATAATCTCTATGAATATACTTGGAAAGATGATTTTGCTTACGATGAAAACATTCCGATGAAATACCCAACGATGGACAAAACGGTTCAATTGATGCGGAAAGACCCAAAATCTAAATGGTTTGATGATGTTTCGACCAAAGATAAAGTGGAAACTTTGGAGGAATTGGCAAGTCGGGCTTTGACGGCTTCTTTGGATAGTTTGACGCTTTGGAGAAAGTCGCCAATGGGTTCAGAATGGGCTTGGGAGAAACAAAAATCTACCGACATCCGCCATTTATTAGACCAAGACGGCACGAAATTGAAAGTATTGAGTAGCAATGACCTAAATATTGGTGGTGGCACAGGCATCGTAAACGCCACAACTTCACGCACGGGACCATCGTGGAGAATGGTAGTGCAATTAGGCAAGGGTAACACCGTAAAAGGCTATGGCGTATATCCAGGCGGACAATCGGGCAACCCAGGAAGCCCTCATTACGCCGATATGATAGAGACATGGCGAGAAGGAAAACTAAACGAATTGTTATTCCTACAAGCCAAAACGGACAAATCTGATAGGATAAAACAGACTTTGAAATTGGTGAAAAGTAAGTAGAAAAAGGGGCTGAATCTTAGATTTAGCCCCTTTTTTACTTCGTGGCTGGTGTATTACGGGTCAATTGGAGAGGGAAATGGGCATAGGTTTTTCGATTGCTCCTCTGACCAATTACTAAGTATCTCTGATATTTTGTCGATAATTAGTAGAAAGTTGATAGATTTGAAAAAAACCATCTTTTTAAAATGAAAAAAATTTACGCATTTACATTGCTTTTATGTTTAGTTTATACATCAAAAGCTCAAATTGGCATCAAAGCTGATGCCACAGCGCCTATTTCTTCGGCACAGTTAGAAGTGCAAAGTACCAGCAAAGCCTTTTATCCTCCTCGTATGACAACGGTACAAAAAAATGCCATAGCCAGCCCACAGGCAGGTGCGGTAGTGTATGATACCGACCTCAAAACTCTTAGTTATTACAACGGTACAGTTTGGACGGGTATCTCCGCCCAAAAAGCCATTGAAAATGGTGCCAGAGGTGATTTTAGATTAGGGAAAATGTTGAATTCTTCAACAGGAACTGAATCTGTTCAAGGTTGTCAAGCAGATGGTTCTGGCAATTTTTATTTGGTGGGTCGTTATGCAAATGGCAATTTAATTCTTTATAATTTTGATAATATTACCCCTCTTACCCTTAATATTGTGGGTGGGAATGATAGCTTTATTACAAAATACGATGCCAATGGTTCTCTATTGTGGGCAGCTCGCCTAACAGGAACAGCTAACGAGGAAATTTATTCGGTTGCTGTTGATGCCACTGGTATAACTGTTTCGGGTACCTTTAATAGTACACCCATGACTATTTATAATGGTAGAGCCAATAGTGGTGTTGCCGAAACCTCTTGGGGGACGTTGGGAAGTTCGGGTGTTGATGGGTTTGTGATACGCTACAATACTACTGGCACTGTTCAATGGGCGGCACGAGTAAGTAATGCAAGTTATGGTAATGCCAAAGTAACCTCTGATGGCACCAATGTATATGTTGGTTTTACTAAATCGTCGGGACTGACCCCAACTATTTATAACGGGCGGACCAATAGTGGTGCTGGCGAAACCTCTTGGGGAACACAAACTTTTACAAATGCCAATAGTGGTTTGGTTGTAAAATACGCCATTGCTACGGGGGCTGTGGCATGGGTTGCCAAACTTGACGGAAGTAATCTTTATATAGATGACATTATTGTATCAGCAGGTGGCGTATATGTGGATATCGATGCCAATAATGCTACTTTTTATGGAGCAGTTGCTACTTCGGGAGGTGTGCCTGTCAATTGGGGAACAATAACTTCTATCGGAGGAACCGATACTTTTTTGTCAAAAATGGATGCCTCTACGGGTAGTATTACGTGGGTAGCAAGGCAAGGCGGCGGTGGCACCGAATGGGGAAATACCTTGGCGGCAGATGCCGCAGGCAATGTTTATGTGTCTAATGTGAGCAAGACATCGACGGCTACGCCTTTGGCAATATACAATGCAAGGGCAACTTCTGCAGCAGCCGAAGTAAGTTGGGGCGGGCTAATCATAGAAGCAGATGCCTTGGGAACTAACTTTATTGTCAAATATAACAGTGCTGGTTCGGTAGTATGGGCAACCAATATTACGGGTACACTTAACAGCACAACAGCCATCAACGGAACAGGCTTGGCGGTAGATGCCAATCAAAATGTGTATGTAGCAGGACAATATTCTACCCTACTCAATGTATATAACAGCAAAAGTACAGGGATTAATACCCAATCGTTATTCATGACAGCCCCTTTACCAACAACGGGGACAATTAAGGGTTTTTTGGTTAAATTTAATAGTTTGGGCAAAGGCGAGTGGCTTGACCGAACCACTGGAACAGAGAGCTTGATACAAGCCATTGGAGTTTATTCAACTACTACGCTCTATGGATTAGGACTGGCAACAGCAGGAACAGTCAATTTGGGTTCGCAAAGTACAACGCTTAATGCAGCAGGCGGTGACGTGTTTTTCTTTAAATATACGGAGGGGAATTAGTGTCCTACTACCGCCACTTTCAGCATCTAATCGGCGGCTAAATATTGCGTTCCAGTGGCACACCAATCACGGGTTAAAAATCAAACAAAAGACAGCAAATCGACATTGCAGTCTTTTGTTTGATTTTATTATCTTTATTTTTTTTATCTAAATATCCGCAATTACTTACTCTTTCTCAGTTATAATGCCCTCCAAAATATGTATTGTCGAGATATATTAAGTAATTTGTAGTTAAAAAAAATTGCAATGCTCAAAAATTTCAACGAGACCGAGCGTCTGAAACAGGTTAACTCGTACAGAATCGAAGATACAATTACTGAAAAAGATTATGATGATATTGCATTTCTGGCATCGGCAATATGCGGTACACCCATTGCCCTTGTTACACTGATGTATCAAGATAGACAATGGTTCAAAGCCGCTGTTGGTACGGATATGAAGGAAAATAAAAGGGAACTTTCCTTTTGTACTCATGCCATAGCGGGCGACGATGACGTAATGGTTGTAGAAAATGCAACAAAAGACGAGCGTTTTAAACATAATCCTTTGGTGGATGGAGAACCTCACCTAAAGTTTTATGCAGGAGCTTCTATTGTCAATAAAAATGGATTTTGCCTGGGTACGGTTTGCGTGTATGATTTGGTAGAAAAGTCGCTTACCGAAGTACAAATTCAGGGGTTAAAAATCTTATCAGAACGAGTAATGAGTTTGTTGGAGTTACGCAAGCAAAATTTTCAATTGGAGATGATGAAAGATAGGCTTGTGAGCAGCAACAAAAGTTTGGAAGCTTTCGCTATGGTGTTGGCACACGATATAAAATCACCTCTTAGCAGTGTTGTAATGGTAAACGATTTATTAAATGAGCAATTCAGAGAATCGGATACTGACGTAAGTGAACTCATTGAGATTAGTCAAAAAAATACCAAGAAAATTATCAGATTGGTTGACGGAATATTGAGTTATTCAAAAGTGGAAACTTCTTATAACACCACTGAAGCTATTGAAATCAATAGTTTTATCGAACAGCTTAAATCAACTATTCTCTCCCCAAAGCCCTTAATCTTAAATTGCAATTCGACGGTAGATATTATAAATTTCAATAAAGTGCAGTTCGAACAGGTTTTCCAAAATCTTTTCACCAATGCCATTCGGTATAACGACAAAGAACATATAGAAATAACGGTATCCGCAAAGCAACACGAAGACTATTATCATTTTGAGGTTACGGATAACGGAATGGGCATTTCTAAAGAAAATCACGTATCCGTTTTTAATCTTTTTGGCACAGTTGCTGAGAAAGATAATTATGGACTGGGCAGTAGTGGCATCGGATTGAATATTGTAAAAAAAATTATTAATGCAGCCAGTGGAGATATTGAAGTTATTTCAACGCCAGGTATATACACAACTTTTATGTTTAACATAAAAATACCTGAAACTGAAGTTAAATCTGTACGAGAAACTGTACTCCAACATTAGGCATCAATTAATAAAGCAAACTTTTTATCATAATCCCAGTTCGTTAGGAACGTATTTTTTGTAAACTAAACTTCTGAAAACTTGAAAAGAACCATTAAAGATGAAATTGAGGTCATAAAAATGGTAACTCGAAGTAATTAAAAATATCTAATCCACAAAACCCACAATTACGCCTAAAATCAGCGTGGCTGTGGGTTTTATGCTTTTATTTATAAAATATTTAGCTACATTTGGTTAGACAAAATTTGAAAATATTAAGTCTTTAAATCAATAACCTCACTAACTAAAGAGACTAATTTCTCCCAGATTTTTATGGAAACAAAATTACCTGCTATTTTGCTAAAAGCGACTTTTAACCCACTCATCAGAACCTATTTGATGCTTTATGTTGCTTTTTTTCTGTTAATCTCAATCATCGGAATCCCTTTCTTAATCATTTGGGTGTGCGGTGTGGGGCAATGGTGGAGCCGTCATTATTTTGAAAAACTATCCTGCCAAATCACAGAACGTTCGTTGCATTTCACCAAGGGTATTTTAGTAACGGTTGAAAAAACCATTCCCCTTGAAAATATCCAAGATGTAACTTTTGTAGAAGGACCTTTACTGAAATACTTCAACCTTTGCATCCTCAAATTTGAAACCGCTGGACAAAGCATGGGACAAGCCCATGATATGGAGTTGATTGGCATTTCAGAAGCGAAGCAATTTAGGTCTTTGATTTTGAGCCAAAGAGAAAAACTATCCAATCAGAAAAATCATAATTCTGAAAACATAAATGATACCGCTACTTTGCAAGAAATCAACCAAACCCTGCAAAAAATTTATGAATTGTTGCAGCAAAAATCAAGGATTGATTGAAAATCCTTTTTATTAATCTTATCAATACGATAGGATTTTTTTATATTTGTAGAAATCAAACTTTCAAAACAACAAACAATTTCAACTCATGAAAAAAATCACATTTCTCCTACTATTTTTAGGCTCAATCAATTTCGCTTTTTCTCAGGATAAAGGCTTCGTTTCACTTTTTGATGGAAAAACCTTTGCGGGCTGGAAGGTGAATGAAGAACATCCTGCTACATTTTCTATTGAAGACGGTGCCATTAAAGTAGCTGGCGAACGTACTCATTTATTTTATGAAGGAGCTGTTGGCAAGCATGATTTCAAGAATTTTGAACTCAAATTGAAGGCAAAAACATTACCAGGCTCAAACTCTGGCATATTTATTCATACTGCCTATCAAGCAAGTGGATGGCCCGAAAAAGGGTATGAAGTACAGGTAAATCAGACCCATACGGATTGGCGAAAAACGGGTAGTTTGTACAGTGTGAGCGATGTGAAAGAAAATTTTGCGAAAGATAATGAGTGGTACGAATATGATATCATCGTAAAAGGTAAGCACATCATCATCAAAATAAATGATAAAGTAGCTGTTGATTATACCGAACCTGATACATTGCCAGCAGATAGAGGTCTAAAAAAACTCAGTTCTGGCACAATAGCCCTACAAGGACATGACCCCAAAAGTGTAGCTTATTTCAAGGATATTCAGGTGAAAATATTAGACTAATAATCAAGATTGAATAAAACATAATCCTATCAGAATGACTCATATATGCTGTCTTTTGGTAGGATTTTTTGTATTTAATTGATAATAATCGAGTCACGAAACCAAAATTGTAAAAAATCTCTCAAGAATGAACACAAACCCAAAACCCCTCATCGACTTTATACAGCGAGTTCATCCCGTTGCCGATGATATTGCGAATGCTATTGCGTCAAATTTTGAATGTATCAACTTTAACAAAAATGACTTTTTATTGAAACAAGGGCAAACCTCAAACGATTATCTTTTTTTGGAAACGGGTTTTGTTAGAGCATATACTTTTGATATAGACGGAAACGAGGTAACAACCAATTTTTATAAGCCCAATACCATTATTTTTGAGATAGCTTCTTATTTCAAAAGAACACCCAGCCACGAAAATATTCAGGCTCTAACCGACTGCACCGCTTGGAAAGTAAAATATGATGCTTTTCAAATTTTGTTTCATTCCATCCCACAGTTTAGAGAATTTGGCAGAGCCAATTTGGTAAATGGTTTTATTGCTTTGAAAGAAAGGACGCTTTCAATGATTAATCTCACGGCTGAACAACGCTACGAAAATTTAATAACAACCAGACCCGAAATATTTCAAAATGTGCCTTTAAAATACATTGCTTCGTATTTGGGAGTTACAGATACCTCATTGAGCAGAATTAGAAAAGAATTTTCCAAAAAATGATTTCTTGCCAAATGGAAAGTAAATTAAAAAAATTGAGTAGCACCTTTGCATTGTAACTAAACGATAAAATCACAATACAATGGAACAGGTTTCAATTTTGCTGAAAGGCGTTTTTGTAATGATAACACTTTTAGCCATCATCCAATTTTACAGAGCAAGTGGTCAGTCAAAGTCATTTTTAATTATAATTTTTATTTGGATGACCATTCAGCTAATTTTAGGATTAACTAATTTTTATGAAGACGAAAGTACTGTACCTCCTCGATTTGGCTTATTGTTTGTTCCGCCCGTATTACTCATTATAAGCATGTTTATTACCAAAAGTGGTCAGGACTTTATGAATCGCTTAGATATTAAACAACTTACACTTTTGCACACTATCAGAATCCCAGTGGAATTTGTTCTGTATTTTCTTTTTCTCTTAAAAGCAATTCCTCAAATTATGACTTTTGAGGGGAGAAATTTTGACATTATCGCTGGACTAACTGCCCCGATCATCTTTTATTTTGGCTTTTATCAACACAAAATTCCCAATAAAATATTAATCCTCTGGAATATTATATGCTTGGGTTTGTTAATGAATATTATAATAATTGCCCTTTTGTCAACTAAAACCTTTCTACAAAAATTCGGCTTCGACCAACCCAATATTGCCATTGCTTATTTTCCGTTTAATTGGCTACCGAGCGTAGTGGTTCCTTTGGTGCTATTTTCGCATTTGGCATCAATCAGACAACTTAGTGCAGCCTTAAGAAAATGATATAATGCGGGAAAATACTTAGTTTTGCAGATGGAATTTGTACATACTTTCATCAAAAACTAAAATAAAAATGACCATCCCTTTCCACATAGTTGATGTTTTCGCCGAACAAAAATATCAAGGCAACCAATTGGCAGTTTTTGAACACGATGGTTCGATTGCTACCGAAACGATGCAGGCAATGGCGAAAGAAATAAATTTTGCCGAAACCACTTTCATCAATACCAAAACGTCCACGCCCGAAGGCTATGATGTTCGTATTTTTACCACTGAACAAGAAATTCCTTTTGCAGGGCATCCAACCTTGGGAACTGCCTTTGTTATCCGTGAGCAAATTATTAAAGAGCCTGTTAATCAAGTAGTTCTGAACTTGGGTGTGGGCAAAATACTCGTTGATTTTGTGGGTGATAAACTTTGGATGCAACAAATTAATCCGATTTTTGGCAAAGATTATCCAGTGGAGGAATTAGCGGATTTATTAGGCATTTCTTTGGAAGATATGATGCCCCAATTCCCGATTTTGGATGTTTCCACGGGCTTGGCATTTTTGATAATTCCCGTAAAAAATCTATTGGCTCTTCAAACTATGAAACCCCATGCTGAAAAGATGATGGCGTTTTTATTGAAACATAATCTCTATAAAACCAACCATCCAACGGGCAAGTCGATGAACTTTTTTGTATTCACGAAAGAAACTTATTCGCCTGAAAATCAATTGAATGGACGAATGTTTTTGATAGAAGATGGAAAATTAAACGAAGATTCAGCCACGGGAAGTGCCAATGGTTGTTTGTTGGGATATTTATTAAAAACGAATTTTATGGAAACCGATTCCGTAAAAATCAGCGTAGAACAAGGCTACGAAATACCCAGACCTTCCATCTTATACCACAACGGACATAAAATTTCTGAGACTGAATTTAGTATCAGAATTGGTGGGAAAGTTCAAGCAATTTCAAAAGGTGAGTGGATAGTGTAATGAATGTTGAGCAAGGAATAAATAACAAGGCTTTCGGTATAACTGAGAGCCTTTTGTCTTTACTGGTGGATGAATGATTTCTAATACTCAAACAAAATGAACCCGAAAACCAATTTATCTCTTACCATTTTATTGCTTCTCAGCTCATTTAGCCTTGTTTTTGCTCAAAAAAACGTAACTAAATCTAATGATTCCAATACGCCTTTGCACTTAATCACACCCGATTATCCTGTGCCTTATGGAATTATCAAAACGGAAGAAGTTACCAACGTGTTGAATCGAATTCACGGATATCTGAACGAGGTTACGCCTACGAATTTTATTAATTCCAAAACGGGTGAAACAATTACCGATTTATCTAAAATTGACGAAAATACGGCATTGCAAAAAGGCGATTTCAGGATTGTGAGTTACGAATGGGGCGTAACGTATTCGGCGATGTTGTTGGCATCGCAAGCCACGGGTGATGCTCGTTTCAAGGATTATGTAGAAAAACGCTTGAAATTTATTGCCGAATCGGTTCCTTATTTCCAAAAAACATCTGAACAAAATGCCGATTGGGGAACCAAAGGACCTTTGCGTGGGCTGGTGAGTCCGCACGCTTTGGATGATTGCGGTGCTATGTGTTCAGCCATGATTAAAGCCACTCGTGAAGGGAGTAAGACAAATTTCCGTCCGCTGATTGATAGCCACATCAACTATATTATGACCAAAGAACACCGTTTGTCGGATGGCACTTTGGCACGTAATCGTCCGCAAGCCAATACTTTATGGCTCGATGATTTGTTTATGGGAATTCCTGCTTTGGCACAAATGGGCAAATTGACGGGTGAAAAAAAATATTATGACGAAGCCGTAAAACAAGTTTTATTTTTCTCGAAACGGATGTTTAACCGTGAAAAAGGCGTATTTATGCACGGCTGGGTTGAAGGTATGACCGAACACCCACAGTTTCATTGGGCAAGGGCAAACGGTTGGGGAATCTTGACGATGGTAGAATTATTGGACGTACTGCCAGAAAACCACACAGGTCGCCCAGCAATTTTGGAATTATTGAAAGCCCACGCCAAAGGTTTGGCTTCGTACCAATCTGGGTCTGGCTTTTGGCATCAATTATTAGATAGAAACGACTCTTATTTAGAAACTTCCGCTACTGCCATTTATACCTATTGTTTTGCAAAAGCCATCAATAAAGGCTGGATTGACGCTTTGGCATACACCCCCGCTGCTATGCTGGGCTGGAATGCAGTTTCGACCAAAGTAAACGAAAAAGGACAAGTGGAAGGTACGTGCGTAGGTACTGGCATGGCTTTTGACCCTGCATTTTATTATCATCGCCCCATCAGTCCATTTGCAGCTCATGGTTACGGACCCGTTATGTTAGCAGGTGCAGAAATGATAAAACTTTTGCAAACCCATCAGTTTGAGATAAATGATAGCTCGGTGCAGTTGTTGTTGAAGAAGTAGAGTTTATATATCCTTAGTGAAAAGAGGTCGTTGAAATTTATATTTCAACGACCTCTTTGGTAGGTAGAAATTAGTATTTTTATTGGGTTTATAAACTGTTTCACAAGGAGCTTCTGCCAGTGTTGTTGGTGGAAAAAACCAACAACAGCACAAAATATGTTATATTCTTCAGCGGATTAGGCTATTAATTTTAAAAATGATCATTATGAGAAAATTAATAATTGACGAATCTTATTCATCCTTTTATTCTATTAAAAAAGAGGATATTGATATTTTTGAAAAAAAACACAACGTTTCTTTTACGGAAAAGTTTATTAACTTTTTAATAACTTACAAAGGCGGAAGAACTAAAGAGCGTATTTTTTTCCATAATGAAATAGAGTATAGCATTTCAAGCTTTTTGACATTATCAAATGACAAAAATGATTGTATTGAAAAAATATATTTAGCAACAAAAATGTCTGATGAGGATGGAGGTTTAGATAGGAGTGATTTAATACCCTTTGCAACCGACGGGGGTGGAAATCCTTTCTATTTATCACTACAGGGAAGTGTTTTTTATTGTAGATTATGGTCAAACAAACTTACAAAACTGACGGATTCATTTGAAGAATTTATTGATGGTTTACAACCTGAAAGTCAGGTTTTATAACCTTGTCTGGTTCTAAGCGTTTGGTAGCCATTCCCGCCATTGGAGTTTACTCTGAGATGCACAGTCCAACAGAGGCGAAACGACTTCCGTAAAACACGCCTCAAATCCACATTATTGGTCAGTATGAAACCATATAATAACTAAGTCCTTCACTAATCATCAACAGTCATGATTTTTGCATAATTTCGTCTATTCCCCGCCTTTAGATAATGATGCAAAATAACCATGACACACTCAGACATTGCTTTATTAGAAAAATTAGATCGATATATTGAAAAGAATTTAGACAATCCCACATTTTCAATTGATGAGATTTGTGCTGAATTGGGAGTTAGTCGTTCTCAGCTACACCGAATTCTTATTGAAAGAACTCAACTTTCAACTACTTTATACATTCGTAAAAAAAGATTAGAACAAGCAAAAAATCTCCTCGCCACTACCAATCTACGCATTTCAGAAATTACCGATGCCGTTGGTATCAATAGTCACGCTAATTTTAGCAAGTATTTTTTTGAAGAATTTAAGGTAAGTCCAACCGATTTCAGAAAGCAAATCTCCAAAAATATTGACAATTCTTTACAAGAATCTCTACCAAGCAATGATGAAATTATTTTACACGATAATCAAATCAATAATATTACAACGAAGCCAAAATCCTTTCTACTGTTGTATTTGATAGCAGGATTTGTATTCCTCCTTGGTATTGGATTTTATTTTTCTTCATTTACTTCCAAAAATAATAATACTCAGTTTTCTATAGATGGATTGAACCAAATTTCGGATAATTCCTTGGCAATTTTGCCTTTTAAAAATTTGGGTTCATCGGAAAATGCCATTTTTTGCGATGGCATAATGGAGCAAATTCACGGTTCGCTTTCGTTATTAGAAAACCTAAAAGTTATCTCAAAATCATCGTCAAACATTTTTAGAAATTCCAAGAAACCCGTAGGGCAAATTGCCAATGAATTGCACGTAAAGTATATTTTGGAAGGTTCTGTGCTACAAATAGACAAAAATATCCGTATCACGGTGGGCTTGACGGATGCCCAAGAAGACAGGTCAGTTTGGACTAAAAGCTATGATGGCAATACTAAGGATGTATTTGGTTTTATGAGTGTTGTTGCCAAAGAGGTAGCTGGTGAATTGAACCAAAAATTGAGTAGTAAAATTTCTGATAAATTAGACAAAAGACCCACCAAAAGTCTGTCGTCATACAATGAATACTTGCAAGCTAAACAATTGTTAGAAACCCGAACGAAAGAAAAAATTGAGGCAAGTATCGTGAAATTTAGCAATGCAATTGAATTAGATAAGGATTTTGCCGATGCCTATACAGATAGAGCAGTTGCGTATTTTGTGATGGGCGAAGACCAGTTTATGGACGTGGAAACTGCATATAAAATTTCTGAAAAAAACGCATTAACTTCCATCAGGCTTGACTCCGAGAATGGACGAGCTTACGCAGTTTTGGGCAATATCTATAAAGTCCAGAATAAATGGGAACAAGCTATCACAACCTATCAGATTGCTTTGAAATATAGCCCAAATGATGCTCAGATAACTTATTGGTATAGTCTCACGCTTCGTTCTATTGGGCAAATGGACGAGGCTGTCAAATACAGTACAAAGGCAGTATCATTAGACCCTCTCGCCGGTAATATTTACGGTGGGCATATTATAGGGTGTGCTTATGCAGGGAAGTTGGATATGGCTGAAAAAGCCATAAAAGATGGGGAGCTAATTTTTAATGAAGCCCATTTGTTTCATAATGCAATAGCTTTTTTTAATATCAAAAAGGGAAAGTACGATGCTACCTTAAAGGGATTTTTGATTTGTGATAAATTGAACCCTAATGTAATTTACACCAAGACGATGATTGCCTATACCCAAGCCAAATTGGGAGAAACAACTGCGGTATATTTATACCTAAAAAATTTACCTAAAATACCCGATAACCATAAGTATTTTGCCATTGTCTATGCGGGTTTGGGCGATAAAGAGAATTGCTTAAAGTACCTTGAAGCGGCAGCTGAAATAAGCGATTCACCCAATTACTTGAAAGTCTCACCTTTGTTTACTTTTCTTCATAATGAACCTCGTTTCGAGGCCATTTTAAGGAAATTAGGCTTATTGAATCCTAATTTTTCAATTCAATAATTTCAAATTTTTTCTCGTGAACTGCCTAAAAGAATTATAATTTCTGTAATTCTTAATACTCCTGTATGCCCTCCAATTTACAATATACCTGCTTTTTGCAACAATACACATAGGTTTTTGTATGGCTGCAACAATAAACATAGAATTTGAAACAATAGAAATAAGCCCTCCTGAGTCGCCCTTCTACTTTTGTTGTGTCTATTTGTTAGATTCATTTTAACAAAATCATTTCAACCAAAGAAGCTATGAAAACTAATAGAAAATTCGTTGTAATCATGGTTATGGCTTTAATTTTTGTGGCTTGTGATACTACCCAAAAACGGGAGGTTGACTATGAAATTGCACAGCCAGTATATGTAGCACTTGCCGAAAAATCCTTAGATTATTTAGTCAGCTTTGACTGGGATTCTTTTGCTGAAATGCTCACGGATAGTATAGAATATGAACTACCCAATGGTGAAAAAATAATTGGAAAAATGGCTGTGATAAATTATTGGAAAAACTGTAAATCCAATGTCGGTATAAAATCAATGAAGATTACAAATGCCAATTATCTGCCTTTGGATGCCCGTTCAAAACTAAAATACAATGATTCTTTAGGCATAAAAGTAGTGGCAGATTTTACAAATAATATGATTTTAAAGAATAAGAATATTTCTGTCAAAATGAATTTCAATTTTCATTTCAACCAGCAAAAACTCATTGACCGTATCAATAGCAACTATGACCAAACATTTTTTAAACAATAAATTTTGGAACAATAGACTAAGTTTTTGGAACAATGCACAAAGCCTTCGAAAACGTCCCTCTCTAAATTTGTCAAACCAATTTTCATCACTAACGCATCATTTTTAAAGCTTGTTTTTGCTTTTCTAATTAGTATTTGATGTGTACCACTTACCCGTAATTTCCCAAAATAATATGAAAAAACTATTTTACCTCTTTATACTTTTGCTCAATGGGCTGACGATAGCAGCCCAAAAACCCAGTATCACCAATTTCTCGCCTACAAGCGGAGTAGTTGGCACAACCGTAACCATTACTGGTACAAACTTTAATGCTAATGCAGCTCAAAATGTGGTTTTTTTTGGAGCCACCAAAGCCAATGTTACGGCAGCATCTACCACGAGTTTGACCGTGACCGTACCCACAGGAGCAACTTTTCAACCTATTACGGTGCTTAACTTATCTAATACTTTATCTGGAAGTAGCTCTGCACCCTTCCGTGTAACCTACCCAGGTGGCAGTATTATCGTTGAAAGCCCTGTCGAGGAAAGCATTGATTTTACAACAGGTACATTGGCGTTATTTTTGGCTATTGGTGATTTAGATGGTGATGGAAAAACTGATATGGTAACGGCTAATTTTAATGCAGGCACTATTTCAATTTTTCGGAATACCGCTACACTTGGAAGTATCACCGCCAGTTCTTTCGCCGCCAAAGCTGATATTGCAACTGGTACAAGTCCTCGTTCAATTGCAATCGGTGATTTGGACGGAGATGGAAAACTCGATTTGGCAGTTGCCAATTTTGGTAGTAGCACTGTATCTGTACTTCGTAACACATCTTCGAGTGGAAGCATATCTTTTGCAGCAAAAGTTGATTTTACAACGGGTATTAATCCTCGGGGTGTAAATATTGGTGATTTTGATGGTGATGGAAAACCTGATTTAGCAATCGCTCATGGTGGTAACCCTTTCATGTCGGTTTTGCGAAATAATTCTTCGGGTGGAAGTATCTCTTTTCAACCCAAAGTCGATTTTGCTTTGACGGGAGGACAAAGTTCAACATTTGTCAATAGTAGTGATTTGGACGGCGATGGAAAACTTGATATTGCAGTTGCCAATTATGCTCTTAATACGATTTCAGTTTTTCGGAATACAGCTACGGCGGGAACTATTAATGCCAGTTCTTTTGCTGCCAAAGTTGATTTTACGACAGGTGGAGGTCCGTTTTCGTTGACTATTGGCGATTTGGACGGAGACAGCAAACCCGATTTAGCCGTAGCCAATTACTCAGGCAACAACGATATTTCGGTTCTCCGAAACACTTCTTCGAGTGGCAGTATCTCTTTTACTACAAAGGTTGATTTTGCCATCGGAGTATCACCCATTGCGGTAAACATTGGGGATTTAGACGGAGACGGCAAACTTGATTTGATTTCAAGTAATTATTCGGCAAATAAGGTTTCTGTTTTACGCAATATTGCTACGAGTGGTAGCATTTCAACTAACTCTTTTGCGGCTAAAGTTGATTATTTCGCAAGTACAGGTCCACGATTTGTATGTGTTGGCGATTTGGACGGAGACGGAAAACCCGATTTAGC
>JANPGQ010000309.1:0-3788 GCA_031423975.1 Cytophagales bacterium
AAAATAATGAGCTAATCTTTGAATCCCTAATGGCTTAATTCCTAACTTGCGATATGCTACTTTTTACCTTTCTATTTTCATTTTTCACCCAAAATCAGTCAATAAAATTAGCTGATTCAATAGTGGTTATTCAGCAAATTAATATTATTGGAAATCAAAAAACAAAAGAAAAAATTATTCTTCGGGAATTGGATTTAGCGGTGGGCGATTCTTTAAAAAAAGAAGATTTAATTAAACGAATTGACCTCAACCGAAGGAAGTTAGTGAATACTAATCTGTTCATTACCGTTGAAATAAATCATATTCAAAATATTGATAATCAAATAATCATCAATATAAAACTTTTGGAACAATGGTACATTTTGGGTTACCCAATTTTTCAAATTTCTGATAGAAATTATGCCGAATGGTTTCAGCGTGGAGCAGATTTAAGAAGAACAACTTTTGGGATAGACTTGATTCACAGTAATTTCAGAGGAAGGGCAGAACGAATAAATTTACGGCTTGAAACGGGTTTCACCCAACGAATTGACATAGGTTATCGAATACCTTATATCGACAAAACTATGAAAACGGGGGCAGGATTTAGCTTATCATATATTACTAATAAAACGCTGGCTTTCAGGAGTTTGAATGATACTCTAAACTATATCCGAAACCTTGATGAAATCTTACGAAGGCGTTTTTCAGGGGCGATTTATTTGAAAAAACGCTATCATTTTTACGATAATCATACGCTAGAGTTACGATATAATAACAACTCCATCAGCGATACTATTCGGAAGTTAAATCCTGATTATTTTCTGGATAATCGAACGAGTCAAAAGTATTTTCAACTGAGTTATTCTTTCAATTATGATTTTAGGGATAATGTAGCGTATCCCTTACGTGGCAAACGTTATGAGATGTTAATCAGCAAGTTAGGTATTCTTCCCAACGATGATATTGACCAATTAGAAATTACAGGTGCGACTTCTTGGTACAAGCCTTTGAGCAAAAAAATATTTTACGGACTGAATGTAAGAGCTAAAATATCTTTCCCCGAGCGTCAACCTTTCAATAATATTCGTGGTTTGGGATATTCTTCGGATTTGGTGAGAGGTTATGAATTGTATGTAGTGGATGGCAGTAACTTTTTATTAGCCAGAAATACATTAAGATATCAATTGGTAAACAGCAAAATCAACCTTAAATTCTTGAAAATCAAACAATTCAATCAAGTACCCATCGGTATTTATCCCAATATTTTTGCAGATTATGGCTATGTTCAAAATCGTTTTACCGAAATTAATCAAAGCAAATTAGCCAATCGTGCTATGTTTGGCGGGGGTTTTGGACTTGATTTTGTAACCTATTATAATCTGGTGGTAAGGTTTAGTTATGTGGTAAATGATAGAAAAGAGAAGAATGTAATTTTTTCGATTGGAAGGGAGTTCTAAGGGCAAAGGGTGAACGGTACACGGAAAACGGGAAAATTTAGGAATAGTATTTTATTTTCTTATTTGCCGTTCACCGTGTACCCTTTACCGTTTACCGATATTGATACGCCCACCAAATAAATAAAAACTGCAAAGGGATTCTAATCCATCTGAAAATTTTAGATATTTTAAAGAATTTTGCTTCTTCAGTAAGCATATAAATATGTATGGTAAAGAAGGCAATTAGCATTAAAATAATGCCCCAAGCGGCAATAGAACGGGTTTCTGGGAATAAAAGCATTACACCCAATACTATTTCTGCAACTCCACTCAAGCTCACCATTAATTTATGGGCGGGTATGTAGGGAGGCATCATATAAAGATAAAATTTGGGCTTCACAAAATGATATACACCCGCAGCGATGTATAAAAAAGCCATAAAGTACAATGCGAAGTCTTGCATAGCGTGGTTATTGTGTGTTTTTTGAAATAAATAATTGCACTAATGTAGGGATATTTACAATAATACCAACGAATAGGTTGCAGATTAGAAACAATAATTTCAAACCAAGGGTTATATTATGAACGTATAGTAACTTTGTAGATAGGTTATTAGGATTAAGATTATTTCTCTTCATTTTGCTAATCCCTAATTCCCCAATCCCTAAATACCAAAAAGAATGACTGTTGTCCCTTATAAAGAACAAGATGCATCCAAAAAAGAGCAGGTGGCTCAAATGTTTGACAATGTATCTCCCAAATATGATTTTTTGAATCATCTATTGAGTGGTGGAATTGATATTTTGTGGCGCAAAAAAGCCATCAAATTATTGAAATCTGCCGCTCCCAAAACCATTTTGGATATTGCCACGGGTACGGGAGACTTTGCCATTGAGGCTTTGGCGTTGAAACCCGATAAAATAGTGGGCGTGGATATTTCGGAAGGAATGTTGAGTTTTGGTCGTGAAAAAATCAAGAAACTTGGCATGGAATCTGTAATTGAATTACAGAAGGGAGATTCGGAGAAATTGAACTTTTCAGACAATACTTTTGATGCTGTCATCGTTAGTTTTGGAGTACGGAACTTTGAAAATCTTGAAAAAGGATTAACCGATATGTGCCGAGTGATGAAAGTAGGTGGAACTTGTATCGTCTTAGAATTTTCAAAACCCCAAGCATTCCCGTTTAAGCAGCTTTATAACTTTTATTTTAAAAATATCCTGCCAACCGTTGGCAAAATCGTCTCGAAGGACACTTCCGCCTATACTTACTTGTATGATTCCGTACAAGCATTTCCAGAAGGAAACGATTTTATGAATGTTTTTCATCGTGCAGGATTTACTCAGACTCAATGTTTACCACTTACTTTTGGCATCAGTACCATTTATATCGGCAAAAAGTAGTCACTTTTGTGATGCTTTTGGGCGTTTTTTTGTTAGGAATTTCGCAAGAAAGTAAGGCACAGCGTTATGAATACAAAAGAATTTACGATGAATTTTATGACGATAAAATAGTCCATTTTGGCTTTTTATTTGGTTTTGGTTCATCAAGATTCAATGTTTATCATAGCAAAAACTTTGGAGCTGTGGGAGATACAGCCGTTACGATAGTTTCACCGGGCAATTTTGCCTTTCAAGTGGGTGGTTTGGTCAATTTTAAATTGAATGACAGATTTGACTTTAAAACTGGGATGAATATTGCTCTGTACGGGCGTGAGGTCAATTATAGATTTTTAAATACACCCGATTTTCCCGCAGAATTACGAGAATCTACTTGGTTGGAAATTCCACTGTTGTTGAAGTTTAAATCTCAGCGAAGAGGAAATTCTCGAATGTTTGTGGATGCGGGTGTAAAGATTGGGATTGAAGCAAATGTGCGTAAAAATGCCGCTTCAAGCCGAAGGTTAGACACCAAAACAGGCGATATATCACTTGAATATGGCGTAGGATTTGAACAATTTTTCAAGTATTTCAAATTCACACCCGAGCTCAGATTTTCGCATGGGCTAACCAATATGTTTGTTTCGCCCACCAATAATAACATTTATGCCCGTGATATTCAGCGGCTTAATGCTCATACAGTTACTTTGTATTTGATGTTTGAATAAATCAAAAAAGGATTGACGCTCGTCAATCCTTTTTTGATAATAGTTTTCGTAATTCTTCTAATTCTTTTTGTTGTTCTATCAACTTTAAATCTTTTTCTTTTAGTTCAATATCTTTCTGTTCAATTACAGCTTCTTTCTGTTCAATTACAGCTTCTTTCTGTTCAATTACAGCTTCTTTCTGTTCAATTACAGCTTCTTTCTGTTCAATTACAGCTTCTTTCTGTTCAATTACAGCTTCTTTCTGTTCAATTACAGCTTCTTTC
>JANPGQ010000310.1:0-7768 GCA_031423975.1 Cytophagales bacterium
CGACTTCCCCGACTAATAATTCTTTTAATTCTCCAAATAAATTCATAACTCGATATTTTAAAAATGCTTTATACTGAACAAAATTACAAATTAAGTAGGGTAATACTAAATTTGAAAATTTTAAAAATTGAAATTCTTTTACATATAATTGATAATCAATTACTTATAAAAAACAATTAGTACATTTTTTTTGTTATGCACAAAATTAAAAATACGCCTACTAACCTTTCTTAACTAAACGAAAAATTGACTTTAAATTTTACAATTTAGAAGATTTTCTAAAAACTGCGTACTAATTTTGTAGGATAATCAAGAATTTTGAATTCCAAAATAGCAATATCGCATAACATTTTGCATTAAATGGATGTTTTCAAGATAATATTAAAACTTAACAAATCGAAATGCAACAGACCGAAACGATCATTTTATCACAAAATAACACAACCACTCATTTCAAAACGGGAGTTTTAATTGTAAACTTAGGTACGCCAGATTCACCCGAAACGCCCGATGTACGTAAATATCTCCGTGAGTTTTTGATGGACGGACGGGTTTTAGATATTCCTGCTGTGTTTCGTTGGGCATTAGTAAACTTGATTATTGCACCTTTCAGAGCTCCCAAATCGGCTAAAATTTATGGCGAATTGTGGGAAGAAAGAGGCTCTCCTTTGAAATTTTACGGTGTAGATGCCGAGCGAATGTTGCAAGAAAAATTGGGAAGTGATTATGTTGTAAAATTGGCAATGCGTTATCAAAGTCCAAGTTTAGAGGCGGCTTTGGAAGAATTCAGAACATCGGGATTTCATAAAATTATTGTAGTGCCTTTTTTCCCACAATACGCCTCAGCAAGTACGGGTTCGGTGATGGATAAGGTGATGAAAATAGTGTCAAATTGGCAAATTATCCCTGAAATTAGATTTACCAATACCTTTTTTGACCACCCGAAATTTATTGAGCATTTCACCGCAACGGCTCGTAAATATATGGCTTCCGAAGATTTTGACCACTTCGTTTTTAGCTATCATGGATTACCCGAAAGACAGATGCGTAAGGGTGATTGCACGGGCGAAACCTGTAAATTTGGTTCTTGTTGCGATACCCTCCAACCTATGAATCAGTATTGTTACAGAGCGCAATGTTTTGCCACTACCCGTTTGATGGTTAAAGAGTTAGGGTTGCAAGAAGGATCTTATACCACCTCATTCCAATCACGTTTGGGCAGAGACCCGTGGATAAAACCTTATACCGATGATGTGGTGAAAGAATTGGCAAAAGAAGGTAAGAAAAAAGTGTTAGCATTCTCTCCTGCATTTGTTTCGGACTGTTTGGAAACTACCATAGAAGTTGGAGATGAGTACCGTGAAATGTTTGAAGAATTTGGCGGAAAGCATTGGCAATTAGTAGAAAGTTTGAATAATTCGCCGTTATGGATTGAGTTGTTGGAAGATTTGGTAAAAAATAAAGTATAATTTGTGCGTTTTGAGGTATAAGATTTGAGCATCGTCTTATACCTCAAAACTAATTGCTGTTGCCTCACTCCTTCAAAAAATGATTCCACAGAATTATTCCCGCCACTGCCAAAGCCGCAAAAACGAATAATAAAACAGCCCCAGCGGCTACGTCTTTTACCTTTTTTGCCAGAGGATGAAATTCAGGGGAAACCAAATCTACCAAGGTTTCTATAGCAGTATTGACGGCTTCCATAGCCAAAACTCCCCCCATCACAATAATAACTGCCAACCATTCTGCTTCTGAAAAATGAATTACAAATCCTGTGATAACAACTACAATAATCGCCAATAAATGGATTTTAGCATTGTTTTCGAGTTTTAGAAGGGTTTTGATTCCTTCGTAAGCGTAAGGGACACTTTTTAAGAATTTGGTTATATTTATCATAATTTAAATGTTTATTTGTCGAAGTTAGGATGAAAATTTCGACATTTCCCCCTCCAATTATTTCAGACTAATCCTCTTTTAACTGAATCAATCCATAAAACATCCAATACGCTAAACCGATAAAGATTGAGAACTCAAAAGTCATCAAAATTGCCGTTGGATTTTTGAGCGAATGTAGCATGAATTTTAATAAAATAAAGGGATGGAAGAAAAAATCCCATGAATTAAAACGTGCTTCTCTTCCCAAAAAGATTCCAAAACCTGATAAACCAATTGCCCCAATGGTGAAAATATTACTCCAATTGATTGAAAAAAACTGCGTCCAAATCTTCTGAATCCAATATAATGACAATAATCCGCACGCCAAACTGACAAAGGCATACGTGAAAATCATAATTTGATAATGCCAATAAGTATTACCAGAAAGTGATTGCAGATGGACTAAATCGGTAATAATGTAAGGTGCATTTGGGAAAAATAATAGCCAAATAAGACTAACAATCATTACTTCCCAAGGTTGTAAGGCATTGATTTTCACCTTCTTTTCAAGCCAAAGTACGATAAAAATGGGTATCCAAGCCAAAAATAAATTCCAGTTGATGCCCCACAAAGCAAAATTATGAGTCAAAACGGTTTTCAAAACAAACAGCCCAATCGCCGAAGCCGACATTAAGCCCAAAATAAAAAGAATTCTAAAACGATTCACGGGGATATTTAAGATTTTCATTGTTTGTATGACGGACAGTCTTGTCCGTAGTTTGATATTATTTCTATTCAAAAATGTAAGGTTCTGAAAAGTAAAACATATAAATACAATAAGTAAAAGTAGCTATTCCTACTACCCAAGTTATTTCATAGGGAATACGTTTAGGAGGTTTATTTACAAGAAATGGCAATATTTTATTTAACAAAACAATAATAAAAATACTGGTTAAAACAGCAACTGCCGTTATCACAAATGCAGTCATTAACAAAATCATTCATCCAAATATTATGCTTGATGATTCCATAAAATCAATCTTCTAACTTCTTGAAATACAATTCATTATACACCAAAACATTTCCAAGAGCGTATATATAAAGGAATAATAATACTTCTTTTTCAAAAGTTTGTTTTGCACAAAAAACGATAAAAGTAAAACTCAAACATACCAAAACTGCCAACCAGTAATAGACTTTTAGGGTCAATTCTAAATACAATTTGAGAAAATAAATTACAGGTTCTACTACTAAAATTTGTATTAAAAACGAACCTATAAAAACAACGATGAATCCAAGGAAATAATCGTCTGAACTATCTTTATCGGCTGTCAGGTAAAATGCGGTTAACAATAGAACACTTCCTGCAAAAGGTGAATATATAATTGCCAATCCCTTTCTCATAATTTCCCCAATTTAATCGCCTCAAAAACTCTAAAATCATCATAATTCCAAGATTGCCAATCTTTCTCTTTATAGTTTTCTTTAAATCTCAGCACTTGATTTTTGATAAAATCTCTCTGTGATAAAATAGGTGTAGAACGATAATAGCTTTTTGGGGCAGAACTGTATTCGGTGTAGTCTCTAACTTGCACAGATAGATTCACCTTGGGATTATTGAGTAAGGATTGTAATTCGGGCAGAACAGTATCACTCAAATTCATTAAATACACGACATCAGTATTTTGGGCAACGTTGATATTATATTTCGCAATCATCCTATCCCAATTCAGAAAACTGCTGATTATCAAGATGATATAAGCAATCCAAACATTTCTGCGGAGTAAATACCAAACGGTTTTAAGTTCTCTGACTTTCCAAAATGTAGTAATAAGTCCCACCAGCGTCATCAGCAAATATACATACACGCCAATACGCTTGTAGGTGAGTCCAAATTCGTCAATATAAAGTTGATTTTTGTGGATAATTCCCAATAATAAAAGTCCGTTTTGAAAAATCCAGCAATAGGTCAGGCGTACCAATAATTGATTTTTGGGGTAAAAATTTTGATTCGCTCTGAAATAATAAAGAATGATTCCGATGGCTAATAAAATACTGAATATCAGCGTATTGACTCCTTCATGCACGTATTTTGAATAGTCCATGCCGTCAGGAAGTTTTTTGCCCGAAAGAATAAATGAGAAGTCAAAAATCAGGTAAAAAAGTAAAAGAGCATTGAGCATCACCAAGAGAATTACACCCTTTTTATTCTCAAATTTCAAGGCAATTAAATCAAATTTACGCTTCATTTTCAACCTAATTCTGGTGAGAATATCCATTTTTGTAGCATCCCATTTGATGGTTTCTTCATTTCCAAAAGGATTAAAAAAGCCCGTCAGCACAATCCAACCTACGAAAGTGAACGAAATCAAACTCAAAGAAATATTGATTTTAGGAATTTTGATAAGGTCGGCAAAAACAGGATTTGCCGAAGCGTACAAAGCATAAAATACCAAAGTAATAGTGAGCGGAATGATATAAATGGAAGCCGTTTTGAAAGAAAATACACCCTTCGATTTCGGAATTTTCGGGTCGTTCAAATCTATGAGATATTGAATGGTACGGGTAAAATAAGGAATCACCAACGACAAAAGTCCATGCCAAGTCGCCACATACACAGACGAAACAGGGCTATACGTGAAGCCAATCACTAAAATCATGGAAGTAATATGAGCAATCACCGCCAATTGTGAATGATGCCAAACAATCATCAAAGCCGACAGAAACGACCCCAAAGCAGATATTTGCCAATTTTTATTTTTCAATAATTCTGGATTTATTACGCCTAAAAAAGCCAATAGAAAGCCATTAAAAATCAAGAAATTGATACCTGCCGTTTGTTGATAAAACAGACAACTATAAGCCACAATGGCGAAGAAGAGGAGGATGTTTTTTAGTTTCATGATTGAATTAATAATTAACAATTTACAAATTACTTTGAATTTCAAAGTATAATTTCATTAAAAAAAGCCTTTTTTGAAAGACTCAACAAACGGACAAGGCTGTCCGTGTTACATACCCTTAATCAACGCTTCCAAAGCATTCAAATGCTCTTGAAAAGCCTGTTTTCCTTCGTTGGTGGCTTGGAAAGAGGTGTTTGGTCTTTTACCAATGAAGGCTTTTCTTACCTGTATATATTTCTCCTTTTCCAATGCTGTAATATGTGAGGCTAAATTGCCATCGGTAAGGTTAAGGGTATCTTTCAAATCGCCAAAGTCCACCCAATCGTGTACCATCAGAATGGACATAATGCCCAATCTGACACGATTTTCAAAGGATTTATTTATGTCAGCGATTAAGTTTTTCACAGCACCTTTTCTTCAATTTGATAATTATAAAATAGTCTTTAATTTTTGGACGTATTACCAGCAATCCAAAACAAAATTGTGAAAGCAGACACAAAATAGGGAAAAATTCCATAGAGAGTATCAGAAACGGAATGTGAATTTCTATCAATTGCTACGAAAACTGTTTCACAGAAGATAACTGTTAATAAAGTGATAATTAAACCCAAAAATGAAATTGGAATAAAAATCAAACCGTATTTTTTAAATAGTTTATTTTCCATTTTACTTATTATTTTACATTAAACCTCATACTTCCGATACATAATCACGCCATATGCAATGTGCAACACGCCAAATCCCAAAGCCCAAAATAGTAATCCTATTCGCCATTCGTTCATTAAGCCACAAGCCAAACCCAAAACTACTTCTATATATCCCAAATATTTCACATCGTCATAAGTGTATTTTGAGGCGTTGATTAATGCCAAACCGTAGAAAACTAAGGTGGCAGAATCTATCAAATGTGGGGCATTTTGCAATAATATTAAACAGAAAAAACCGCCTGCTACTAAGGGAACAGCCATATTTACCAATAATCTTCTGGAAGTATTATCCCAAAGTTTCAAGCCTTTTTTCTTAGCGTGGCGTGCGGTGAAGTAAAAGGCAAAAATCAAAGAGAACGTCAACACCAGAATGCCGTCAATCACAATAAACCGTAATAAAGCCTGATTTTCCAAAAGATTCAAATACTCGCTTGGGTTGTCTTGCAAGATACGGTCGTAGGCAATGTACGCACCCACAAGGGCAAACATCCCAGCGAATACGCCCGACAGCCCACTTAATGAAATAAATCGAGAAGAACGTTCCATCAACGAACGAATTTCTGTAAGGTCTTGAAGATGTTGTTCCATGATTTTCAAATTACTTTGTAATGCAAAGTAAAATTATAGATTTTTAATTTGCAAGTATTTGGGAGGATTTATTTTTCTATTTGTCATTCCGACGAATACGTCAAACTGTTTTATTGGGCATAAAAAAACTGACCTTGATTTTCAAAGTCAGTTTTTGAGGAAATATACAGGTTAAAACCTGTGGAACGTTTATCTTAAATCATTTACCTCTACACCAGGATATTTACTTTGGTCGAAAACAAAGAATTTATCATCCACAGGTACATTTGGTGTAAATTTATTTACTTTGAAAGTCTGACGCTTTCCGTTTTTGTCGGTAATTACCCAACTTTTTACAGATTTATCTTTTTTGTTCAATTTGATTTTCACCTTTGCCACTTGCGTTCCTTTTTTCTCTGGCGAAAGCTCAATTACTTCATAAGTATCTGCTCCTTCTTTTACTTCTTGAACAAAAACATAACGAAAGCCTTTTTTATCAAACGTATAAACTTTGGCTGGATTCAAATCATTTTCTGATGGTTCATAATCAGAAATATTAACTTCGTTGGTTTCTTTGATGTAAGTAGAAACCTCTTTGCCATTATTATAAATTTCCTGACCGCTGGTTTTCAAACGATATTTTTGACCTTTTACCGTAATATTTCCCTGCGTAGTCTGCGTTGTTCCCTCTGTTCCGTAAGTGAAAGATGCGGCAAAAGTTTTCATAGATTTGTACTTTTGCTGCATAGCATCAATAATAGCACTGGCTTTGGTGTCTTGTGCATTTGCCCCAAATACGCTGATTAAAAGGCATAAAGTAAAGAAAATATTCTTATTTCTCATTTTTTGTGGATTATGGTATTCGTATTTTTCAGTTAGACAAAGTTAATACCAAATGGTTTGAATAATCGTTAATGAAACGTTAAAATCAGCAAAAGGTTCATATTGGCACGAAAGATGAATATTAACATTCAGTAAATCCATATCTTTGTAGATAACGTTTAAACAAACCATATTTATTATTCGATGAAATTTTCAATCAAAAAATTCATGCCACATTTATACGCCATCGTTGCGTTTGTGGTGTTGGCAGGTATTTACGCTTTTCCAGCTTTGCAAGGCAAAAAATTACAACAACATGATATTACGATGTCGTTGGCAAGTTCGCACGAATCTACAGAATTCACTAAACAAACGGGTGAAATAGCTTGGTGGACAAACTCTATGTTCAGCGGAATGCCTACCTATATGATACACGGGGCATATCCAAACAGTATTGGTTCTAAAATTGGCAGTTTTGTAACAAACCTTTTGCCAACACCCATCAACATAATTTTCTTAGAAATGTTGGGAATGTATTTGCTCTTGATTGTCTTGGGGGCAAGGGTTTGGCAAGCCGTAATTGGAGCAATCGGCTACGCTTTTTGCTCGTGGAATATGGTGGTTATTCCCGCAGGACATACTTCAAAGGTGATTGCACTGGCGTATGCTCCTATGCTTGGGGCGGCGGCGGTGCTGTGTTTTAGAGGAAAATACCTCTTGGGTGCGGCACTATCGGCTTTGTTTATGAGCCTCGAATTATACGCTAACCACGTTCAGGTTACTTATTATTTCGGTTTGTTATTAATTGGATATTTCATCGTTCAAGGCGTTACGTTGATTAAAGAAAAGCAATTCAAACACCTAATATTTGCTTGTTTGGCTTTCGGAATTGGG